>JBGPLJ010000141.1:0-8885 GCA_041486385.1 Steroidobacteraceae bacterium | reverse complement strand
GCATCGAGCTCCTCTGCTGAGACATCCTGGATGCGTCGGCCACTGCGCGATAGCAAAGTCTCCATGGCGGTGAAGCGCCTATGGAACTTGCTGCAGCTGGCTCGCAGCGCGTGCTCGGGATCGATGCCGATATGGCGCGCCAGATTCACTGCCGAGAACAGCAGATCGCCAAATTCATCGAAAATCCTTTCGTGGCCTTGTTGGCCCTCGATGGCCTCATCGAGCTCTGCCAGTTCGTTGCTGACACTTGCGCGTGCCCCATGCATGCTTGGCCAATCGAAGCCGACGATCGCGGCGCGCTTGCCGAGTTTTTCGGCACGACGCAAGGCAGGCAGCGCGATAGGAACATCATCAAGCACGCCCAGACCCTTGGCGGATCGCTCGTCGGCCTTAAGCGCTTCCCAACTCGCACGCACACTCTCCGCGCTTTGTTCAGCGCCGCCAGCAAAGACATGTGGGTGGCGGCGCGTCAGTTTTTCAGCGATTCCCTCTGCCACGTCGCCAAGGTTGAAAAGATCCGCCTCCTCCGCCAATTGGGAGTGGAAAACGACCTGAAACAACAGATCGCCCAGTTCCGAGCGCAGGTCGGAATAGTTCTTGCGCTCAATAGCGTCCGCGACTTCATATGCCTCTTCAATTGTATAGGGTGCGATCGACTCAAAACTCTGCTTGAGATCCCAGGGGCAACCGCCGCTTGGATCGCGAAGACGCCGCATTATGGCGAGCAGTCGCTCCAATCCCGTCGCTGCACTGCTCATAGGTGTTCGCCTGCGAGCACAGTTCGATACAAAGTCATCAACATGCCCGCGGTCGCGCCCCAGACGTTGCGATCCGCATATGAAAGGTCATAGACCTCGATTTCCCCGTCCACGAATGTGCGTGTCCGAGTGCGGTGCTGCTTCTGATCGAAGAGCGCCCGCAGCGGATAGATGAAGACGTCGGCAACTTCAATCGGATCGGGTGTCAACGCATAGCCAGGCGCGATCATCGCGACCACCGGCGTAACCTGGTAGCCGCTGATCACGAGATGATCCGGCAGAAAGCCGATGACCTCGACATGGCTGCGCGCGAGCCCGATCTCCTCTTCCGTCTCACGCAATGCAGTGGCCACTGGATCTTCGCCTTCCGGATCGCAACGTCCGCCTGGAAAGCTGACCTGTCCGGCATGTGACCTGAGATCCTCGGAGCGCCGAGTGAGCAGAATCCCAGCGCCTTCCTGTTCTTCAACAATCGGGATCAGTACCGCCGCCCGCAGCGGGTTGGCAGGCGCGAAGCGTCGAATGCGCGCGTCGTATTCGGGTGGCACGCCGGCAAGGAGCGCACGACCAGTCTCCCTTTGCGGTGAGCTGCCCCTTAGGGCAGTCCGTACTCGCGCCGGCAAAGACGACAGTTCGGTTTCAGAGATCGCGGCCACTATTACTCTTGGGGGTCCATCGGACGCGGCTCAGCGCATGACTTGTCCGTCGTCGTCCGCTTTCCCGACCGGATAATCAGGCGTTTGCGGTATCATGGAAATCCTAACATCAAGTGTTGGCGAGAGCATGAATCTCACTCCACTCACCGCGCTCTCTCCCGTTGACGGGCGCTATGCCAGCAAACTCGAAAAGCTGCGCCTTGAGCTGAGCGAAGCCGCACTGATCGCCCGCAGGGTTCGGCTTGAAGCGGCGTGGTTACTCTACCTCGCGCCCCGTCTTGAGAACTCCGCGCTCGCTGCGATTCCAGAACGCGTGGCGAGCCTGCTCGCGCAGCTGGCGAGTGCGCCGCCGGCCGACGCGGCAGAGAAAGTCAAAGCGCTCGAACGAACCACAAACCACGACGTCAAGGCAGTCGAGTACTACGTGCGCGAGATTCTAAGGGCCGCGCATGCCGATCCGAGAGTCCTCGAATACGTGCACTTCGGTTGCACGTCCGAGGACATCAACAATCTTAGCTACGCACTGATGCTCAGCGACGCACGCGCGAACGTGTACCTGACCAGCCTCGACGCACTGATTGCCACATTGCGTGAACTGGCGCACACCCACGCCGCCGTTGCGATGCTCTCGAGAACGCATGGCCAGCCTGCCAGCCCGACGACACTCGGCAAGGAAGTTGCCAATTTCGTCGCGCGACTGCAACGACTGCGGGCAGCATGCGCCAACGTCGAGATCCTCGGAAAGTTCAATGGCGCAACCGGCAACTACAATGCGCATCGCGTCGCGTACCCTAAGCTCGACTGGCTGGCGCTCTCGCGCGGCTTCGTGCAGTCGCTGGGTCTTACATGGAATGAACATACGACCCAGATCGAGCCGCACGACTGGATGGCGGAGCTGTTTGACGTGCTCGCACGTACGAACACGGTGATGATCAGTTTGTGCCGCGACATCTGGGGCTACATTTCGCTTGGCTATTTTCGCCAGCGCCCCGTGGACGGCGAGGTCGGCTCATCGACGATGCCGCACAAGGTGAATCCCATCGACTTCGAGAATGCGGAAGGCAACCTCGGCATTGCCAATGCGCTGCTCCGGCACTTCGCCGAGAAGCTGCCGATTTCCCGCTGGCAGCGCGATCTCACTGACTCCACGGTATTGAGAAATGTCGGTGTGGCGTTTGGCCACACGTTGATCGCACACGCATCTCTTGCCAAGGGACTGTCGAAACTCGAGGTGAACCATGCCGTCATCGCCGCAGATCTGGACGATGCCTGGGAGGTTCTCACTGAAGCGCTGCAGACGGTCATGCGGGCCCACGGTGTGCCCGACGCATACGAGCAACTGAAGAAGCTCGCGCGCGGTCACGAAGTCTCTCGGGACGGACTGCTGAAATTTGTCGACGGGCTGGCACTCCCTGATGATGTGCGTCGGCAATTGAAGGAGCTCACGCCCGCCACTTACATCGGATTTGCAGAGACCCTCGCGCGCCGCGTTTGACGCCTGTGGAAGGCGCCTCGTGATCGATCGAAATCCAATCGCCGTCGAACCCGCCTCCTGGCAGTCACACCGGGACATTCTGGTGCACATCCGTCGCGCGGTATTTATCGAGGAACAGGCGGTTCCTGAGAGCGAAGAATGGGATTCCGCGGACCCCGTCAGCATTCACGCTCTCGCATGGACGGCGAACCGTGACGCAGTTGGCACGGGACGCCTTGACCCGATGGGTAAAATTGGCCGCCTGGCAGTGTTGAAGACCCACCGGGGATACGGGGTGGGAGCCGTGCTGCTGAGATGGCTTATCGATGAAGCCGCTCGCCGACAAATGCATGGGGTCTTTCTGCACGCGCAAACGCATGCGCTGCCCTTCTACAGGCGCTTCGGCTTTGTCGCTGAAGGTGCGGAGTTCGACGAGGTGGGAATCCTGCATCAGAAGATGCGCTTAGAACTGCACACGCATGACGGGCCTAAACAAGAAATTGAACGTCACGGGCAGCCGGACGATCCTGACCACGCTCGATGAGGTCAGGGCGGCATCCGTCGCCGTCGCCAGCCAGGCCCAGCGCATGCTGACGATCTTTACGCAGGACCTCGAACCCCTCATTTACGATCAGACTGCGTTTCTCGACGCAGCCAAGCGCCTCGTGCTGGCGCGCAGCTACGCAAAGGTGCGCGTGCTGGTAGCCGATCCGGGTCGCACGTCGTGGGAAGGCAACAAGTTCTTCGGCATGGCTCGAAGACTGACGGGCTGCATCGAGCTACGCAATATTCACAAGAGTCTCGCCGCCAATCCGTCCGCCTTTCTGATCGCTGACGATCGCGCCCTGCTCTATCGGCTGCAGGCAAGCCGCTGGGAAGGCATTGCGGAGATGTCGGATCAAGCGGTCGTACGCAAGTACCTCGGCTATTTCGACGAAGCCTGGCGTGCGAGCGAGCCTGAGACCGGCCTGCGCCAGATGCATCTGTAGCCCGTCCACCGCAGGCTTTTAACCGAAATAATCCACCGTGTCCGACTCGAGCATGACCGTGACCGGCTACGCGCGGCCAGCAGCAGCGCCGGACGCAGCGGTACACTCAGCGTCCATGGCGACAAAACCGGATGTCACGGTAGCCGCGATCGTTGTACGTGACGATCGATTTCTGCTGGTAGAAGAACGAGTCGCCAGGCGCGTCGTGTTGAACCAACCTGCGGGTCATCTGGAAGTTGGCGAGACGCTCGCCCAAGCGGTCGTGCGCGAGGCGCTTGAAGAGACCGCATGGTGCTTTACTCCGCAGGCATTGACCGGCATCTATCTCTGGACCAATCCAGTCAATCGCAGAAGCTTCCTGCGGGTGGCATTCTCTGGCGACGTCAGCGATTTCTCGGCTGAGCGCAAGCTGGATCGCGGAATACTGCGGACACTCTGGCTGACGCGAGAGGACCTTGCGCAGAATGAGTCGCGCCATCGCAGCCCGCTCGTGCTCAGATGCATCGATGATTTCCTCGCCGGGCGGCGCTTCCCGCTCGATCGCATCGCCGGCCTGTCGACGGCTGAATTGGGTCAGCAAGCCAGCGTCGTTTAGCGGTTGCGCTCAAATCGGCGCATTGCGCGCAGCCGAACTTATAATGTCGCGCTATGAGCGCGGTCCGTCCAGCCAATGTCGTAGTCGCAATGTCCGGTGGCGTCGATTCTGCCGTCGCTGCTAGCTTGCTGCTCGATCAAGGACACTCCGTTCAGGGGCTCTTCATGAGCAACTGGGAAGAGGACGAAAGCGGCTACTGCACGTCAGCGGAGGATTATCAGGACGCGCGCCGAGTTGCGGATCAGTTGGGCATCGCCCTGCACCGCAGTAACTTCGCGCGCGAGTATCGAGAGCGAGTATTCGCGCACTTTCTCGATGAGTACCGCGCTGGCCGCACGCCCAATCCAGACGTGCTTTGCAATCGCGAGATCAAGTTTGGCGCCTGCTTCACCTACGCCAAGCGCCTCGGCGCGGAGCTGTTCGCGACGGGCCACTACGCGCGCGTCGACCAGCTGGCCGGCCAGAAGGGAAGCGAATACGCGCTTCTGCGCGCGGCCGATGCGAGCAAGGACCAAACGTACTTCCTGCACGCAATCGATCCTGCTCTGCTGCCGCAGATTCTCTTTCCGCTCGGCGCAATTCAGAAGTCGGATGTCCGGGCCATCGCGCGAGCCCGGTCGCTCACTGTGCATGACAAGAAGGACAGCACTGGAATCTGCTTCATCGGCGAGCGGCCGTTTGCCGATTTTCTGAGTCAACACCTGGCGGCGGCGCGCGGCCCGATCGAGTCCATCGAAGGCGTCGAACTCGGCACGCATGTTGGACTCATCTACTACACGCTCGGCCAAAGACAGGGCATCCGGGTTGGCGGCCGCAAGGGCGCGGACGATGCGCCCTGGTACGTAGTCGACAAGGATCTCGCGCGCAATGTACTCGTAGTCGCCCAAGGCCAGAATCACGATCGCCTGATGAGCGGGGCGCTCGAGACGGCGCGTATGCACTGGCTGACGCAGCAACCGATCCCCGGTGGCGATTTGACGGCCCAGATTCGTCATCGGCAACGTCCATTTGCCGTTCGGTGCATGCTGCGCGCGGATGGATCGATGCGAGTGGAGTTTCAGGAACCGCAGCGTGCCATCGCGCCCGGCCAGTTCCTGGTCCTCTACCAGTCCCAGCGCTGCCTGGGTGGCGCGGTCATCGAGCGCACGGTTAGCTGCTCCGAGACCGCGCCACTCGCCGACCGGCTCGCCTGACCCGTCCTAGTCTCCTTTAGCAGCGCACCCTTGTGCCGATATAATTCACGCCCACCGCGCCCGACCCGTTTTCCGGAGGACTTATGAGCGATAGTTTCAAGGCCCGTCGCAAGCTGAGGGTCGGCCGCCAGGATTACGGCATCTTCGCCTTGGCGGCGCTGGATCAAGCCAAGGTTGCGCGCCTTCCGTATGCGCTCAAAATTCTCCTTGAAAACCTTCTGCGCTTCGAAGACGGCGTCAACGTGACGCGCGGTGACGTCGCTGCCCTGCTCGACTGGAATCCGCGGGCTGCCCCCAGTCACGAAATATCATTCACGCCGAGCCGCGTCATCCTGCAGGACTTCACGGGAGTGCCCGTCGTCGTTGATCTGGCAGCCATGCGCGAAGCGATGGTCAAGCTCGGCGGACGTCCTGCGGATATCAACCCGCTCGCGCCGGTCGAGCTCGTCATCGATCACTCCGTGCAGGTCGATCAATACGGCACTGCGCAGGCGCTCGCGCAGAACAACGCCATCGAATTCAGCCGCAATCGCGAGCGCTATTCATTCCTGCGTTGGGGACAGACCGCCTTTCGCAACTTCAAGGTCGTGCCGCCGAATACGGGCATCGTGCACCAGGTCAACATCGAACATCTGGCGCGCGTCGTCTTCGCGGATCGCGACAACGGCACTGCGCGCGCATATCCGGACACGCTGGTCGGAACCGATTCGCATACGACGATGGTCAACGGTCTCGGCGTGCTCGGCTGGGGCGTCGGTGGTATCGAAGCGGAAGCGGCGATGCTCGGCCAGCCAGTCACCATGCTCATTCCGCAGGTCATCGGTTTTCGCCTCACGGGAGCGCTCGCCGCGGGCGCGACCGCAACTGACCTGGTCTTAACGGTGACGGAGATGCTGCGCAAGGCAGGCGTCGTCGACAAATTCGTCGAATTCTTCGGTGATGGCTTGAGCCAGCTGCCGCTCGCCGATCGCGCCACCATTGCCAACATGTCGCCGGAGTTCGGCAGCACCTGCGCCATCTTCCCCATAGACGAAGAAACCCAGCGCTACCTGCGGCTAACGGGGCGCTCCGACGAACAGATCGATCTGGTCCGCGCGTACGCCGAGGCGCAGGGCATGTGGCGTCGTGACGGAGCCAAGGCAGCCAACTACACGGACACCGTCGAGCTTGATCTCGGTCGTGTTGAACCGAGCATGGCAGGGCCGAGCCGGCCACAGGATCGTGTACCGCTACGCACGGCGAAGACCGTCTACCAGACCAATGCGCGCAGGATGGCGGATGAGCGCGCCAAGAAAAATCCCGCGGCGCACGGCGTTGCGCACGTCGCGGGAGCACAAGCCTACGACCTGAAAGATGGCGCTGTACTCATCGCTGCGATCACGAGTTGTACCAATACCTCGAACCCGGCGGTCATGCTTGCGGCGGGTCTGCTGGCCCGCAACGCCCGCAAACGCGGGCTCACGGCGAAACCATGGGTCAAGACAAGCCTGGCACCGGGATCCCGAGTCGTAACGGACTACTACACTCGGGCCAATTTGCTCGACGATCTCGGCGCCGTGGGTTTCTACACCGTCGGCTATGGCTGCACGACCTGCATTGGAAATTCCGGACCATTGAAACCCGAGATTTCAGATGCGGTGAAGGCCGGCGATGTGGTCGGTTGCGCAGTACTTTCCGGCAATCGGAATTTTGACGGCCGTGTCCACCCGGAAGTCAAAATGAATTTCCTGGCATCGCCGCCCCTCGTTGTTGCCTACGCGCTCGCCGGCACCCTCGACATCGATCTAAATACCGAACCGCTCGGTGCCGACAAGAACGGGGCACCCGTATTTCTGAAGGACATCTGGCCGAGCACGGCGGAAGTTCAGAAAGTGATGGCGGCCTCCATCGATTCCGACATGTTTCGCAAGAGCTACGCCAGCGTGTTCGCCGGCGATGACCATTGGAATCGCATCAAGGTGCCGCAGGGTGAGCGCTATCAGTGGGATGAGACCTCGACTTACGTCAAGCAGCCGCCCTATTTCACCGGCATGAGCATGCAACCGGCGGCGCTGACCGACGTCAAGAAGGCACGCGCGCTGGCGCTGCTCGGCGATTCCGTCACGACGGATCACATTTCGCCCGCTGGCAACATTGCGAAATCGAGCCCGGCCGCGAAGTACCTGATGTCTCTAGGCGTCGCTCCTGCCGATTTCAATTCCTATGGCGCGCGTCGCGGCAACCATGAAGTGATGATGCGCGGCACGTTCGCCAATATCCGGCTGCGTAATCTTCTGCTGCCAGGCACCGAAGGCGGCGTCACGGTGCACGTGCCGAGTGGCGAACAGATGAGCATCTATGACGCCGCGATGAAATATCAGGCTGCGGGTATCCCGCTCGTCATCATTGCAGGCAAGGAGTACGGCACCGGCTCGTCGCGTGACTGGGCCGCCAAAGGCACGATGCTGCTGGGCGTGCGCGCCGTGATCGCAGAGAGTTTCGAACGCATCCACCGCTCGAACCTGATTGGCATGGGAGTGCTCCCGCTGGAATTCACCAATGGCGCGACCGCACGGTCACTCGGCCTCACAGGCCGCGAAAGCTTCGATATCGCGGGTCTGAAGAGCGGCGGCGCGAAAATGGTCACTGTCGTCGCGACGCCGGCGTCGGGCGCTCCGATCAAGTTTGAAGCCCGTGTCCGCATTGACACACCGAAGGAACGCGACTACTTCGAGCATGGCGGCATCCTGCATTACGTACTGCGTCAGTTGGCAAAGCCCGCTAAGCTAAAGGCGAAGCCCAGGAAGCCTTTGGCCGTGCGCAAACTTGTGAAGCCGCGCAAAGCCAAGCGGAAAGCCAAAGAGAAGCCGAAGGCTAAGGTTCGCCGGACGCGCGTATTGCCCGTTCGAGTTCGCAAGACCACGCGGCGCGGCGTTGGCAAGACCCGACGCAAGCCCGTGAAAAAAGGCAAGTAGCGCTGCTGCGCTGCCGTGCAACTCGCTCTTTTCGATCTCGACGGCACGATCACCTGGCGCGACAGCTTTGTGCCCTATGTGCGTGGCTATCTCGCGCGCCATCCGCGCAATTTGCGGCGCCTGTGGCGCGTGCCTGTGGCGCTCGCGAAATTTCTGCTGGATGGCGGAGATCGTGGCCGGCTCAAAGAATCGCTGATAATGAACCTCTTGCGGCCGGTGGAGCGCAGTGTGCTCGACCTCTGGACCTACGCCTTCGTCGACGCCCT
>JBGPLJ010000140.1:0-8910 GCA_041486385.1 Steroidobacteraceae bacterium | reverse complement strand
GGCTTTGCCGACGACATTCTCGACCGCCTGCCGGCCGACGGGAAAGCGGGACCGGCGCCCGCCTACTGGGGCTCGCGCGACCCGCAGCTCGCTTCCTATTGGGGCGCCCGGACCTCGGCCTTTCACGGCGTCGTCTCGTGGGCGCCGACGATCGATCCGGAGCGGCTCAAGGTTGCTACGCAGGAAATGCTGCTCGAGGCACGCGTGCGCATCGTGCTGCACGGCTGGGCGGCACTGCCGGTCGTCGAGGACGGACGTGTCGGCGCGGTGCTGTTCGAGAGCAAGGCAGGCCGACGCGCGTTGCGCGCACGGGTGGTGATCGATGCCACGGGCGACGGCGATGTGTTCGCGCGCGCCGGCGCCGAGTTCGAGAGCGACATCGACGAAGGCGACGTCCACCACAGCATGAACACCGGCTTCCTGCTCGGCGGCGTCGACATGGATCGCTGGATCGACTTCCGCAATCTCCAGGCCGACCAGTTCGCCGAATTCATGCGCCTCGGGCGGGAGCGGCTCGGCTTCTTCCAGTCGCCGTATGTCTCCTGGCGCAAGGACATCGCACTGTTTCTCGGCCCGCGCCAGTCGGGACTGTCCGGCCTCGACATCGACGACATGACCGAGGTCGAGATCCGTTCACACCGCTTCATGGTCGGCCATTGCAGTTTCTTCCGTCAGCACGCGCCCGGCTTCGAAAACGCTTACATGCTACAGAGCGCGAGCCAGCTCGGCGTCCGGCATACGCGCCGGCTCAAGGGGGTAGGGAAGCTGCAGCGCGCACAGTGGCCGGACGGCGTGGCCCTCGGCAGCGAGGTCGGCGTCAGTCCCTCGGTGTCGCTGAAATTTCCCGTCGTCTCGGTGCCCTATGAATCGCTGGTGCCGGCGCGTCTCGATGGCCTGCTCGCCTGCGGCCGCCATATCTCCTGCGATCCGAGTTCGCACGGCTTCATGCGCGAGATTCCGCAATGCTGGCTCACCGGCCAGGCCGCGGGCGTGGCCGCTGCCGTCGCCGTCAACGCCGGCGTTCAACCGCGTGCCGTGAACGTGCGCGACGTCCAGGTGACGCTGCGCAAGCAGGGAGTGTTCATCCGCGACGCCGGGAGCACCTGATCACACACTGGCCGGGCGCGTCGGTCGCGTCAGCGCCGGCGGATGACCAACGCGATACCCGCCATGGCGGCGCATACCAGGACCGGGTAGATCGCGAGAACGGCATAGATGCGGATCACTGGAATGTTGCTCGCCAGAATCGCGCCGCCGGCCAGGGGGCCGAACACTGCGGCGCACTTGGAGACCGAGGTGGCCCAGCCGCCACCACTAGCGCGGATCGCGCTTGGGTAGTAGACGCCTATGATCGAAATGAGTGCCGCGTGTCCGGCACCGAGCAACGTGCCGAAAATCAGGACCAGATATAACACCGCGTGGTCGGGTGCGAGCCCCATCCCGAGCACCAGTAGCAAGGGCAGCGCGATCGCCGGGCAGATCATCACGCCGCGCGGACCCAGGTGCTCGGTCATCCGCACCAGCAAAAGTCCGCTGACGGCTCCGAGCAGCCCGGCGATTGATGCCACCAGTGCCGCGGTCGGACGCGCGACCTTCAGGCCCTCGAGCAGCAGCGGCCCCCAGGTGCTGTTGAGATAAATGGCGAACGCACTGGCCATGTACCCTGCCCAGAGCAGCGGTGTAATGAACCGCAGATCGCCGTGGAAGAGGTGACGCACGCGAAAGCGCGCCCCCGGACTCGCCTCGTCGGCCAGAATGAAGCGATCGTTCGCCGTGGCACCGAGCACAGGCTGCATCCGGTTCAGCACGGCCGCCACACGTGCGTTGTCGCGACGCTTCGCGACGAGGAAGCGGACCGATTCCGGCAGCCAGAGATTCAGCGCGGCCGACGCCAACAGCGTGCCGATGCCGGCCCAGACATAGACGCCCTGCCAGCCGTGGCCTGGTGCGACGAAGTTGGTCAACGGTCCGGCGCCGGCGGCGCCCATGCTGTAACCCAGCATGATGAATGCCACGACGCTGGCACGCCTCCGCTTCGGCGCGAACTCGATGTTGAGTGCCCAGGCCACCGGCAACATTCCTCCGATGGCGAGCCCATCGAAGAAGCGGATCGTGACGAGCTGGGCATAAGTGCTCGCGAGCGCCGTCATCAGGGTGAGCAAGCCGAACAGGTAAGACGTCGCGATGATCGTCGGCCGCCGGCCGATGCGATCGGCGATGTGCGTGATCAGGAACCCGCCCAGAACCTGCCCGAGCACCGCCGCCGCAAACAGCCTGCCGAGCAAGCTGCTCGAGAGACTGAACTCGTCCCGGATGTAAGGCGCCGTGTAAGCCATCAGCGCGAGATCCATTCCGTCGAACAGCGTGATGAAGCAGGAGATCAGCAGGATCCGGTAATGGAACGCAGTGAGGCCGCGTCCGTCGAGCAGCGTTGCGACATCGAAGATGCGCGCACCTGGAGTCGACGGCTGCTCGCTCGTGTTCATCGATGGATATTGCCTATTCGCGAGCCCCAACGTAAGGCCGCGACGAATTCTTCGATGGCTTGGCTCGAGCCGCGCAGCTGGGGCGATCGGTTGGCGGAAGAGAGTGGGGGTTGAACCCACCAAGGACTGGCTGACAGCCCCTCCCGGATTTGAAGTCCGGACGTTCCACCGGGAACGATTCTCCTCCCTCGACCGGGGTGAAATATTGGGGCCCGGGCGCGGATGAGGCAAGATGCCCCTTCATCAGCGGGGCTTCGGCGAGGTGATTCAGTTGGCCGCAACGCGCGATGCTATCGAGTACGACTACGTCATCGTGGGTGCCGGAACCGCCGGCTGCCTGCTCGCCAATCGCCTCTCAGCCGACCCCGACGTGAACGTGCTCTTGCTCGAGGCGGGCGGCCGCGACAATTACCACTGGATTCATATTCCGGTCGGTTACCTCTACTGCATCGGCAATCCCCGTACCGACTGGCTCTACAAGACCGTCGCGGAGCCGGGGCTCCACGGCCGTTCGTTGTTGTACCCGCGGGGACGTGTCCTCGGCGGCTCATCTTCGATCAACGGAATGATCTACATGCGCGGTCAAAGGGAAGACTACGAGGAGTGGGCGCGCCTGACACGCGATGCGCGCTGGTCGTGGGAAACTGTGTTGCCGGCGTTCAAGAAGGCCGAGGACTATTACGGCGGCGCGAATGAGTTTCACGGCAGCGGTGGTGAATGGCGCATCGACAAACAACGCCTCAGGTGGGAGGTGCTGGACTCCTTCAGCCACGCCGCGCAGCAGCTTGGCATTCCGGCAACGGACGACTTCAACCGCGGAGACAATACAGGGATTGGCTATTTCGACGTGAACCAGAGGCGCGGCTGGAGATTGAACACCTCGAAGGCTTTCCTGCGACCCGTACGTCACCGGCGCAATCTGACGATCATCACTGGGGCACATGCGCGCCGCCTCGTCATCGCGCAAAGGCGATGCAGCGGCGTCGAGTTCGTTAGCGCCAAGGGTCGCACCGTCGCGCACGCACGCCGCGAAGTCCTGCTGGCCGCGGGAGCCATCAACTCGCCGCAATTGCTCGAGCTCTCAGGCATCGGTGAGGGCAGTCGTCTGCAACAGCTCGGCATCCCCACCGTCCTCGACCTTCCGGGCGTCGGCAACAATCTGCAGGACCACCTGCAGCTGCGCATGTCGTTTCGCGTTAGCGGGGTTGCCACGTTGAATACGATCGCGGCGACGTGGTGGGGAATGCTGGGTATCGGCATGCAGTACGCGCTCACGCGCCGCGGTCCGATGTCGATGTCTCCGTCCCAGCTCGGGGCGTTCACGAAGAGCGATCCGTCGGATCCGTCGATCACCCGCCCGGATCTTGAATTCCATGTGCAGCCGCTGTCGCTCGAGCGCTTCGGTGAGCCGCTCCATCGTTACGACGCGATCACTGCATCGGTGTGCCACCTGCGGCCAACCTCACGCGGCAGCGTCCACATCGAGTCGACGGACCCCACGCAGCCACCGGTCATCGCGCCAAATTATCTTGCGACCAACTACGATCGGCATGTAGCGGCCAACGGATTGCGGTTGACGCGTCGTATCGTGGCTGCGCCGGCCTTCGGTCGCTACCACCCGGAGGAAGTCGCGCCCGGAGCGCAGTTCCAGTCCGAGGAAGAACTGGCGGCAGCAGCCGGACGAATCGGGACGACGATCTTCCATCCCGTCGGCACTGCGAAGATGGGAACGAGTGATGATCGCGCCGCCGTCGTTGACAGCGAGTTGCGGGTCTTCGGAATCGACGGGTTGCGTGTGATCGATGCGTCGGTCATGCCGACCATTACCGCGGGCAACACCAATTCACCGACGCTGATGATTGCGGAGCGCGGCGCGGAGCTCATCCGCGCCGGCCGGGCTCGGACGTAGACTCGCGAGCCGCGGGTTCGGTTGACAAGGCCCGGTGCCGCGCCGAAACTCATTTGAGAAGCGCGCCACGGGGGCGTCTTCGCCGGCAAAGCAGCAGGGGCAAACATGGGCGGCAAGATCAAGGTTTACGATCCGCGCGGATATCCACCGAAGGTCGTCGGCAAGCGGCTCGCCCCCCGGCTCGAGAGTCTCGACGGCAAGATCCTCTATCTGGTCGACTGCCTCTTTGATAACTCCGATCGCTTCATGGAGCAGCTGCGCCTCTGGTTCGCGGAACACATGCCGGCCGTGATCGTCCGGATCATCAAGCCGCGCGAGAGCTGGGTCGAAGATCCGGAGATGCAGGCGAAGATCGTCGCCGATGGCCACGCAGCCATTACCGGCGTCGGACTCTGAAGTACCTGTTGCCCCACGGTCGTGGGGTTGGCTCTGGGACTGGAGCAAGCGGGGATCCCAACGGTCCCAGTGAGCACCCACGTTTTCGCGCGGGTGGCGAAGGCGACGGCGCTTGCCTACGGCATGCCAACGGTTCGCAATGCGTTTGTTCTGCAGCCGGTCGTCGGTCGCTCAGTCGCGGAGCTGCGCGCCTATATCGAGGGCGTTGATCCCGTTTCCAAGCGTCCCTTCATGCAGGAAGTGATTGAAGGGCTGACCCGACCGCTCAGCGAGGAGGACTACAAGGGGGCGACGTTCGAACGCTCCACCCCGCGCCTGCTCGAGCCGGACACGGAAGACAATCTGCAGGAGCTCTACATCCAGAACCGCTGGACGGACTACCTGCCGGTCATTCTGCCGACGGAGGAGCGTGTCGAGCGGATGCTCAAGGGCACCAAGCTTGCGGCCGACAAGATCGTCGGGCGGTTGCGGCCAACCGCCTTTCGCGAGTACTGGGAGTTCGACGTCGAGAAGGTCGCCGTCAACGCGGTGATGGCCGGCGCGCGTCCCGAATATTTACCGGTGATCCTCGCGATGGCCGCGAGCGGCACGACCGCGCGCTCGAGCAGCACGACCTCCTTTGCAACCATCTCGATCGTCAACGGGCCGATCCGTAACGAGATCGGCATGAATTCCGGCATCGGTGCGCTGGGTCCCTACAATCAAGCCAACGCGACAATCGGCCGGGCCTACGGCTTGGTCAGCCAGAACGTGCAGGGTGGCTCGGTGCCCGGCGAATCCTACATGGGCTCGCTCGGCAATTTCTTGAACTACACGGCCTGCTTCGCCGAGGCGGAGGAACGCAGCCCCTGGACGCCGTTCCACGTCGACGAGGGCTTCAAAGCAGACGAAAGCACGGTCAGCATCTTCTTCGGCGGCTGGTACACGCAATCCGGCTACGGACCGCGCGAGACCTGGAAGGAGAAGTTCTTCCGCTGCCTCACGGCGACGGATCACTTCAGCCCGCCGCTGATCGTGATGGACCCGCTCGTGGCGCGCGGCTTCGCCGCTCTCGGCATGAACAAGCGCTCGCTCATCGAGTGGTGCGCGGAGAATGCAAAGCTGCCGGCGCGCGAGTATTGGGACGATCAATCGATCCAGTCCGTGATTCGCCCACGGGCTGTCGCCGGTGTCGAGCCGTATGCGAGCCGGCTCAAGGCCGCGCCCGACGAACTCATCAATATCTTCACGCCGAACGACGTCAAGATCGTCGTCACGGGCGGCGAAACGCAGGCGGCGTTCAAGATATTCGGCGGAATGTATACCTGGCGCGGCCCGGGTGCTTCCCTCACCCAGCACGCGGCCGGGCGCATCGACGAGTGGCGCTGAGCGCTACGATTCGCTGATCGGGCGGTTCCGCCCAGCGCTGAATCCGTACAACTCCCTATAGACTCGTTTTCCAGGTTCGCGTATTGACGATATCCATGCTGATTCGTCAATTTGGGATCCCAATTGACATTATTGGATCCCGCCGCGCAGAATTTGGCTATTCGAGTACAAGAAATAATTTGATTTCCAGACCGGGTCAGGGAGATCTGTGATTCTGGAGGGGGAAGTCGCGATCTAGAGGCATTCGTACCGGGGATTACGGTACTCACAGAAATTCCAAAACCTTGGGGGGGCGAGCAATGTCGTCAATGAAGGGGATTTTCATCCGCGCTGCGCTGATCTGTTCGAGCGGTCTCTGCCTGTTCGCGCCGGCGTCCGTCGTGCAGGCCCAGGAAAGCACCGCTGCCAAGGAATCGGCCGAAAAGGTAGAAACGATCGTAATCACCGGCTCGCGCATCCAGCGCCGCGACTATGAGGCCAACAGCCCAATCCTGACCGTCGACGAGGCTCTGCTGAAGAACTCGAGCACCGCGGCGATCGAGACCAATCTCACGAAGCTCCCGCAATTCCATCCGGTGCAGACGCCGACGATGGGTGGTGACATCCAGCCGACGGCGACCAACACGCCAGGCGCGGCCACGATTTCGCTGCGTGGCCTCGGCGCCAACCGCAACTTGGTGCTGCTCGACGGTCGCCGTGCGACACCGGGCAACGCGTCGCAGGAGGTCGACATCAACACGATTCCGTCCATGGCTATCGAGCGCGTCGAGACCATCACCGGCGGCGCTTCGGCGACCTACGGTGCGGACGCCGTGGGTGGTGTCGTCAACTTCATCATGAGGAAGAAATTCCAGGGCTTCCAGTTCGATGCCCAGATGGGCCAAACCCAGCGCAGCGACGGCACCGAGTACCAGATCGGCGGGATCATGGGCGCCAATCTGAACGACGATAAGGGCAATGTCATGCTCGCCTTCGCGACCAACCGGCGTCAGTCGTCGAAGCGGATCGACCGCCCGTGGTTCGTCGATCAGATGAAGGATCCCACGATTGGGGGCGACGAATTCTTCCCGACCTTTTCGGGCTTCGATCCGCTGTTCGGAAACTTCCCAACGCAGGCGTCGTACGATGCAGTATTCGGCGCGTTGCCAGCAGGCTCCGTTGGGGTGCCCACGCGGCTCTACTTCAACCCGGGCCCCAATGGCACGGCTTTCACAGGATTCTTCCAGAGCTTCAATGGCGCCGGCACGTACAAATTCACGGGTGACCTGACGGGCACCAAGTGGAAGAAGGACGCCACGGGCCTCCTGGACCAGAACTTCCAGGACGCGTTTTTGGTCCTGCCGCTCCAACGCGACAACCTCTTTACGCGCGCCAATTACGAGATCAATGACTGGCTCAGCTTCAACGCGCAGGGCCTGTTCAGCAAGGTGGAGACCCGGGCCGTCCAGCAGCCGTCTCCGTCGGTGAATGGCTGGGCTGCCTTCATTCCCAACGACGGTCGCGCGTTACCGCCGGAGCTCGCCTCGATCCTTGCCAGCCGGCCCAATCCGACGGACCCCTGGCGGCTCACGTATTACCTGGACTATGCGAATCGCGATCTGCGGGCCGACGTGTTCACCTACAACATGCAGGCCGGTTTAGACGGCAAGATCCCGGCGATTGACTGGACCTGGGAATTCTACGGGTCGAAGGGTGAATCGGAGACCACGGCGCTCACGACCGGCGTCGCCTCACTCGCACGATTCCGCGCGGTGGTCTCGGCTCCCAACTGGGGCGCGGGCTTCGTCGGCAACAGTAACCCGGCTTTCGGTGGCTTTGGCGCAAATTTTGCGACCTGCACGAGCGGCATCGATCCGTTCAACAAGGCGGCGCCGATTAGCCAGGACTGCATCAATGCGATTTCGGCCAGCCTCAAGACGCGCTCGACCATGCGCCAGGACATCTGGGAAGCCAACGCGCAGGGCAAGGTGGTCGACCTGCCTGGCGGCGAGTTGCGGGCGGCCGTCGGTGCCACGTATCGCAAGACACATTATGAGTTCCTCAATGACACGTTGACCTCGCAGGGTACGGAGTTTAACGATCAAGCCATTGGCATCTATCCCAGTGGCGATGCGGGGGGTGAGGATAGCGTCAAGGAAATCTACGGCGAGTTGCTGGTGCCGCTGCTGAAGGACCTGCCGTTCGCGAAGAAGCTCGAACTGGAGCTGGGCTTGCGTAGCTCCGACTACGACACGACCGGCCGCAGCACCACCTGGAAGGCACTCGCCAACTGGCGGCCGGCCGACTGGGTGCGCATCCGCGGTGGCATCAACCGGGCCGAGCGCTCGCCGAACATCGGCGAGCTCCATCTGGCGCCGTCACAGACCTTCCAGATTGGCGCGGCGGGCGATCTGTGCTCACTGCGCAATCCGTCGCCGGTCTCAGCCAACCCGGTGAATTGGGGCCTCCCAGCCACCCCAGCAAATCAGCTGGTCCCATTGCCAGCCCCAGGCGTAGACAAAGCGTACGATCTGTGCCGGGCGCTCATGGAAAGGGCCGCCGCGGGAACGGGAAACATCTTCTACGCGAATCCGCAGTTCTCCGAGGCGCAAGGCATTACATTCGCGTTCCCTTCAGTACACGGCAATCCGATCCTCAAGCCGGAAACTGCGAAGACCTGGACGCTCGGCGCGGTTTTCGACTCGCCGTGGGAAGGTGAGATGACCCGGGCGCTGCGTCTGTCGATCGACTATTACAACATCAAGGTGGACG
>JBGPLJ010000139.1:0-8938 GCA_041486385.1 Steroidobacteraceae bacterium | reverse complement strand
CACGTCCTTGTAGGGCGTGTAGAACACGGTGGCGTTGAGCTGCAACGTATCGTCGAGCAGCGTCGATTTGATCCCGGCTTCTACGCTGTCGGCGGTCTCGCTGTCGTAGCCGTTCTTCGTCGCGGGATTTGCCGCGGCGTTGCCTCGCATGTCGAAGCCGCCGCTCTTGAATCCGCGGCTGTAGCCGACGTACCCCATCACGTGATCCGTGAAGTGCATGTCGACACCGACACGCGGCGACACGTTCGAGAAGCTGCGATTGCTCGTGTAGTCGGACTGGACGGCCAGCAGCGCGAATCCTGCTGGCAGTGTGGTGCGGTCGAACAGCGTCTGGTTGGCCGGCAGCCGGCCGAGATACTGTGCCACGTACACGTTTGCCGTTTTCTTATCCTGGTTCCAGCGTGCGCCGACGCTGATGTTGACTCGGTCAGTCGCTGCCCAGGTTGTGTCCGCGTATACGGCGGTCGAATCGGTCTTGACGCATCCTTGCGTCAGAGAGGTGAGACCTATGCCGCCGAGCGAAGCGTCGAATGAACCGCAGGCGGTGCCCGACATGTAGTAGAGCCCGCCGACCGCCTTCACCCGTTCACCCGACCAATTGAGCTGCGCCTCGCCGCTTCCCTGATGATCGCGATAGGCGCCCGGCACCTGAAAGATATTGGCATTCAGTTCCTCGAAGTCGATGAACTGCCGCCCCTGCCCCTCGCGGTAGGCGCCGATCAGCTTGAGCGCGAACGCCTTGTTGAGGCTCTGCGAGTACGTTGCCGACACACCGCTGGCCAGAAACCGTTCCCTATCGACCGGCATGTCAGTGCGTGTGTCGAAGCGGTTCGATAGCGCCGGCTGGATGAAGTTGTTGAGACGCTGGCCGCCGGCGGCGTTCGAATTGTCCTGGACCGTGTCGGCCAGGATCTTCAGCTTCGAATCCTCGCCCCAGACGAATGTCGCATTGGCGCGGGCCGCGAGAACGTCTTTGTCCGATACATCGTCGCCCACCCGATTGAACACGTGTGGCGTGCCGTCGTCGGCGACCTGGCCGTACCCGTTGCGCCGCAGGTAGGCGACCGCGGCGCCCACATAGATGTGATCGGTCACGGGCATCGAGCCACTTAGCTTGCCGTCGCGCTGGCTGTAGCTGCCGCCGGTCGCCGAAGCCGTGAGAGTTGCAGGTCCCGTGATATCCCGCGTCACATATTTGATGGCGCCGGCGATCGTATTCTTGCCGTAGAGCGTGCCTTGCGGCCCGCGCAGCACTTCGATTCGTTGAACGTCGTACACGTCAAGGAGCGCCGCCTGCGGCCGCGCAAGATACACGTCGTCGAGATAGATGCCGACACCCGGTTCGAATCCCCACAGTGGATCGTTCTGGCCAACGCCGCGGATATAGGCGTTGATCGTGCTGTTGGTCGCGCGGCCCGCATTGACCTTGATGTTCGGGGCGAAAGCGGTGAGATCCTCGAGCGTACGCACTGCCGCTGTCTGCAGTTGATCGGCCGTAATCGCGGTGATCGCGATCGGCACATTCTGCAAAGTTTCCTCGCGACGCCGCGCCGTAACAACGACCTCTTCGATGGTGCCGGCGGCGCCCTGAGCGGTCGGCTCCTGCGCCAACGCGCGTTGCGCGGGCAGCGTCAGAGCACCAAGCATGGTGCCGATGGCGAACGTGATTCCTCTCATTGTCCCGATGTTCATGCAACCCTCCCCACAAGGTCGAATTCGAGTTGATGGCGCCTTAAGACGCGTATCCGTAATTGAACGACCGTTGAAATCTAATTCATCGACTGTTGAAATTCAACAACTGTTGCACAAACAAGACAGTTGCCCGAAAATGCGGCGCGTTGACGCTTTGCAGCGATCGGACGCAGATAAGGGTGCGAAACATGGCGCGAGCAGCGGAAGGAACCAAGCAGAAGATTCTCGACGCGGCGGAGAAGCTCTTCGCGCGCCGCGGCTTTCATGGCGTTTCGATCCGCGACATCACCTCGGCGGCGGGGGTCGACGTGGCACTCTCGAACTACCACTTTGGACCGAAGAAGAACCTGCTCGCCGCCGTGCTTGAGCGGCGTGCGCAGATCCTGAACGACGAGCGTCTGCATATGCTGGCGGAGGCGAAGCGCCTGGCCGCACCGGAGGCTGCGAGCGCCGAGGCGGTCATTAACGCCTTTACCTACCCACTTAACAACCGTTCCGCGCGGGGCGGTCCCGGCTGGAAGAGCTACTTCGCGCTCGTCGCCCAGATCAACAATTCGCCGGAGTGGGGCGGGGTGATGATGTCGCAGTACTTCGATCACGTCGTCCACGTTTTCATCGAGGCATTGGGCGATGTGTTCCCCGATTGCCAGGAGCGGGAGCTCTACTGGGCCTATCACTTCTTGTCCGGCGCCCTGACCCTGACGTTCGCCGAGACGCGGCGTGTCGATAATTTGTCAGCGGGGCTCTGCAAATCGACCGACCTCGACGCTGTGCACGAACGCCTGGTGCCGTTCTGCGTCGGCGGCTTCAAGGCGCTCTGCGAGGCGCGCAAAAAGCCTGCGGGGAAGAGCCGCAAGAGCCCCCGCAGAGGGGTCTGACCCCAGGGGGTCAGACCCCAGGGGGTCAGACCCCGGAGCGCTTTGCTACAATGCGCGGCCGCGTTTTGAGCCTGAACTGTCATGACCGTCCGCACCCGTTTCGCACCCAGCCCCACCGGTTTACTGCACATTGGCGGGGTGCGAACAGCCCTTTTTTGCTGGCTCTACGCCCGGCGACATCACGGCGTTTTCGTGCTCCGGATCGAGGACACCGATCGCGAGCGCTCAACGGACGCCGCCATTCAGGTGATTCTCGACGGCATGAAGTGGGTCGGGCTGCCGCACGATGAAGGCCCGTTCTACCAGACCCGCCGGTTCGATCGGTACAAGGAGGTCATCGACGAGTTTCTGCGAGCCGGCCACGCCTATCGCTGCTATTGCACGAAGGAAGAACTCGACGCCATGCGTACTGCCCAGCAGGCGCGGGGCGAGAAGCCGCGCTACGACGGGCGCTGCCGAAATCTCAAGGAGTCACGCGCCGGGGTGCCCTCGGTCGTGCGGTTCAAGAATCCGCAAATGGGTGAAACGATCGTGGACGATGTCGTGCATGGCCGCATCGTCTTTCAGAACACGGAACTCGACGATCTCATCATCGCCCGCTCGGACGGCACGCCGACCTACAACTTCTGCGTGGTCGTCGACGACTGGGACATGAAGATTACGCATGTCATTCGCGGCGATGATCACATCAACAACACGCCGCGCCAGCTGAACATGCTGCTGGCGCTCGGTGCGACGCCACCGGTGTATGCACATCTGCCGATGATCCTGGGTCCCGATGGCGCCAAGCTCTCGAAGCGGCACGGTGCGGTGAGCGTGCTCCAATACAAGGAGGAAGGCTATCTCCCCGAGGCGCTCCTTAATTATCTGGTGCGGCTCGGCTGGTCGCATGGCGATCAGGAAATCTTTACCGTCGAGGAGATGGCGCAGCATTTCGATATCGCGGACGTCAACAAGTCGGCAACCGCCTTCAATCCGGAAAAGCTGCAGTGGCTCAATCAGCAGCACATGATGCGCGCCGACCCGAAGCGTCTGGCGCTCATTCTCAAGGAGCAATTCGCGGCGCTGGGCGTTGTCACCGACGACCTGGCGACACTCGAAGGCGTGGTGCTCGCCCAGCGCGAGCGCGCCAGGACGCTCAACGAGATGGCGCGCAACAGCCTCTTCTTCTTCCGCGACTTCGACGGCTACGATGAGAAGGCGGCGCAGAAGTCGCTGACGGCGGAGGCTGCGCCGCTGCTCGAGAAGGCGCGTGCAGCGCTTGCGAAGGTTCAGCCGTGGTCCGCCGCTTCCGTGCACGACCTCCTGAACGGGCTCGCGACCGGCCTCGGACTCAATCTCGGGAAGATTGCGCAGCCGCTGCGGGTCGCGGTGGCCGGCGGATCGGTGTCGCCGCCGATCGACCAGACACTCGCGCTCGTCGGGCGCGACCGCGTGCTCGCGCGAATTGATCGCGCGGTCGCGTTTGCGCTGAAGAGCGCTGGGCCGTAAGCGCGAGCAACTCCTATGGCCGAACCTGAAATCGTCCAGCAGCGGCCGCCGCTGCGATACCCGATGGTGCTGGCCGCCCTTGGAGTGGTGTTCGGCGACATCGGTACCAGCCCGCTCTACTCGATGCATGCATGCCTCACCCCCAGCGACGGGGTGCCCGTGAATCCTGAGACCGTGCTCGGCGTCCTGTCGCTCATTTTCTGGGCGCTCTCGCTCACGATCAGCGTGAAGTACATGGCGATCGTGCTGCGCGCCGACAACAAGGGCGAAGGCGGTGTGCTGGCGCTGATGGCGCTGGTTGCATCCGAGCGACCGTTCGTTGCGCCAGTGCTGGTCGCCGCACTGGGCGTTGCCGGGTGCGCGCTCTTTTATGGAGACGGGGCGATCACGCCGGCGGTCACCGTGCTGGGAGCGATCGAAGGATTGAACGTCGTGACGCCGGCGTTTGAACACGCGGTCGTGCCTCTCACCATTGTGGCGCTGCTTATGCTTTTTTGGCTGCAGCGGCGCGGGACGGGTGCGATCGGTGGTCTGTTCGGACCGGTGATGCTGATCTGGTTCGTGGTGCTGGGCGTGCTCGGTGTTCGCGGCATTCTCGGCAATCCGGCCGTGTTGAACGCGGTCAATCCCGTGCATGCCGTGCGCTTCCTGTTTGCGCACTCCGCAATCTCAATGCTCGTGATCGGTTCGGTGTTTCTCGTCGTCACGGGCGGCGAAGCCCTGTATGCGGACCTTGGTCACTTCGGCGCGCGGCCGATCCGTTGGGCATGGTTCCTCATTGCCTGGCCGGGACTCGTGTTGAACTATTTCGGTCAGGGTGCGCTGCTCATTGCGCATCCCGATGCACTGGCGAATCCGTTCTTCCTTCTTGCACCGGGCTGGTTCCTCGTGCCGCTCGTCGTACTGTCGACAGCCGCGGCAATCATCGCTTCGCAGGCCGTGATCTCGGGCGTTTTCTCGATGACGCATCAGGCTCTGCAGCTGGGTCTGCTGCCGCGCGTGCGCGTCATTCATTCCTCCGCCGAAACGATGGGCCAAGTCTACGTGCCATCGGTCAATTGGGTTCTGTGCGCAGCGACCATCTCCCTCGTGCTGTTCTTCGGCTCGGCCAACAATCTGGCGAATGCCTACGGCATTGCCGTCGCCAGCACGATGGTGACCCAGTCCTCACTTCTCGTGACGCTGCTCGCCGGCCGCAACGGGCGTTCGGATCGGATTCTGTTGTTCTGTCTCGTGCCGCTCGCGCTCATCGACCTCCTGTACTTCACGGCGAACACCGCGAAGATTGCGCAGGGCGGCTGGTTGCCGCTGCTCGCGGGTGGCTGTGTCTTCATGGTAATGCGCACGTGGACCCGCGGGCGTGTACTCGTCACCGACCTGATGCATCGACAGGGGCGCACCCTTCCGCAATTCCTTGCCCAGATCGAGCGCGATCGCCCGGCGCGCGTGCCGGGTGTCGCTGTGTTTCTCACCAACGACACGATAGGAATTCCGCGTACGCTGGCGCGCAATGTGCAACACAACGGCGTATTGCATGAGAAGACCGTCCTGCTGACGATTGCCGTGCAACGAGTTCCACGAGTAGGGCGAGGCACGCGCTATACGTTCACCGAGATCGGGCCGGGCCTTTACCGGGTGCAGGTGCGCGTCGGTTTCATGGAGCAGCCTCAGGTTCCCAAGCTGTTGCGGGAGGCGGAAAAATTCGGTCTGCCGTTTCGCACACACGACGCGACCTATTTTCTCGGTCGCGATGACATCGTGTCGGAGGGTCAGCGCGGTATGGCCGTGTGGCGCAAGCACCTGTTTCTGTTTCTCGCGCGCAATGCCGAGTTCGCCGGCGCGCACTTCGGCATTCCACCGGAACGCATCGTCGAGATCGGTGGCCAGGTGCAGATCTAGTGCCTGCCGATTCAGACAATCGCGTTACGCAGTTGCTGATTGAATGGAGTGCCGGCAATCAAGCCGCCCTCGGTGAGCTGATGCCGCTCGTTTACGAGGAGCTGCGGCACATGGCGCAGCAGCACTTGCGGCGTGAGCGCCCCGAACACACCCTGCAGCGCACGGCGCTCGTGCACGAAGCCTTTCTGCGGCTCGTCAATCAGCAGCACGTGCAATGGCAGAGTCGCGGGCAATTCCTCGGGCTTGCATCGCAACTGATGCGCCGGATCCTCGTCGATCACGCGCGCAGCCAAAAGGCAGCGAAGCGCGGTTCGGGCATCAAAGCCGTGAGTCTTGATGAGACGGCCGCAGCATTCGGCGAGGACGGAGGGGAGGGTGGCCAGAGCCTCGGGGATGCGCTTGCTGCCGCGGTCGACCCGGCAGTCGACCTTGTGGCGATTGATGAGGCGCTCACGCGCTTCGAGGGTCTTGATCCGCAACAGAGCAAGATTGTGGAGCTGCGTTTCTTCGGCGGCCTGACCATTGAGGACATTGCTCCTGTGCTCGGCATCTCCGAAGCGAGCGTCAAGCGTGAATGGGCTCTCGCCAGAGCCTGGCTGCATCGCGAACTCGCCTGAGGCAACAACGTGACACCCGAGCGCTGGCTGCAGATCAAGGAACTCTTCTATGCCGCGCTCGATGTGCCGCTGAGCGCGCAAGCCGAGTTTCTCGGTCGCTCCTGCGCGAACGACGCCGCCTTGCGAGCCGATCTCGAATCTCTGCTCGCCGCACACCATCGTCCCAACTCATTTCTCGAGCAGCCGGTGAACGTCGCCGCGCTTGGCGTGATTGCAGAGGATCCGGGCAAGCACTGGATCGGCCGGCGCATCGGTCCGTATCGGATCGTCGAAATTATCGGCACCGGCGGGATGGGCGAGGTTTACAAAGCAGTCCGCGCGGACGATCAATTCGAGCAGCAGGTGGCGATCAAGCTCGTGCGCGGCGGCTACGACACGCAGCAGGTGCTTGCGCGCTTCAAGGCGGAACGTCAGATACTCGCGACGCTCGAGCATCCCAACATCGCGCGTCTCCTGGACGGCGGCGCCACCGAGGACGGGTTGCCCTTTCTGGTGATGGAGCTGGTCGACGGCGAGCGCATCGATCGCTACTGCGATCAGAAGAAGTTGTCGACGCTCGAGCGCGTCACGTTGTTCCGTGATGTTTGTGCTGCCGTCAGCTACGCGCACCAGCGCCTCGTGGTCCACTGCGACTTGAAGCCCAGTAACATCCTGGTGACCGCCGATGGCACGGTGAAACTTCTCGACTTCGGCGTCGCGAAGCTCCTGAGCGTGACTCCGCGGACGAGCGGCGACGAACGGACGGTCACGTTGATGCGTGCGCTGACGCCGGAATTCGCGAGCCCAGAGCAGGTTCGGGGCGAAGCAACCACGACCGCGAGCGATGTCTATTCCCTGGGCGTCGTGCTTTACCGGTTGCTGACGGGCCGGAGCCCGTATCGGTCGGTCGGCACATTGCCGCATGAAATCATTCGTGACGTCTGCGACTCCGAGCCGGAGCGTCCGAGCGCAACGCAGGAGGCGAGTCGAGGACTGCGCGGCGATCTCGACAACATTACGCTGATGGCTCTGCGCAAGGAGCCCGAACGGCGCTACGCGTCCGTAGAACAGCTTTCAGAGGATCTTCGCCGCTACACGCGCGGTTTGCCGGTGCTCGCGCGGGGCGACAAGCTTGGCTATCGCGCCGCGAAATTCATCACGCGTCACAAGTTTGGCGTTGCTGCCGCAACATTGATCGTCCTGTCGCTGATCGGCGGACTGGCGGCAACGCTGTGGGAGGCGCGCATCGCGCGCGAGCAGACGGCTCGCGCCGAGCGGCACTTCGCCAGCGTGCGCAAGCTTGCCAACTCTTTCATGTTCGAGCTGCACGATTCCATAGCAGCGCTTCCAGGTTCGCTGCCGGCGCGTCAGCTGCTGGTGAGGAACGCCTTGCAATACCTCGACGCACTCTCGAGCGAGGCTGTTGACGACGCGAAGCTGCATGAGGAGCTCGCCATTGCCTACGTGAAGATCGGAGACATACAGGGAGAGTTCGGCCGCCAGAATATCGGCAATGCGCAGGCCGCCGTGAGGAGCTACGGCAAGGCCGTCGCGCTCCTTGAACGTCTGGCAAAGGCTGATCCCGCCAACAACGATCTACACGCGGAGCTCTCGCAGGCCTACCGCAAACTCGGAACCACGTCCTATGTCAGCGGCGAATCGACTGCCGCGACGACGGCCACCGAGAAGGCGGTCGCTCTTGCGGAAGCCGTCGCCGCGCGTGATCCCGTCAACAGTAGCTATCTCGTCGCGCTGGCCTCGGCGTATGGCGATCGCTGCAAGATTTTGAGTTACCAAGGGCAGGGCGATGCGAGCTCTGCCTATTGTCTGAAAGCCATCGAAGTGCAGGAACGCGTGGTTCATCTCCTGCCGCAAGACCGGCTGGCCAAGCGCAATCTCTCGGTGATGTACGATCGCGCCGCTTCAGGAATCGGGATCACCGCTGTCACGGCCGAGGCGCGCCAGAGCACACTGGAGTTACACCGCAAGGCACTCGATGCGGCAACCGAGCTCGCGTCGACCGACGTGAATGACGCCGTCGTGCAGGCGATGGTCGGCGTTGATCATAACGGCGTGGCCGAGGCCTTGATGGCGTTGCAGGACGTCCCCGCCGCCATCGAGGAATACGGTCAGGCGAAGCGGGTGTTCGACGACATGATCGCGAAGGATCCGCAGAACTTCGAGATTCGTTACGACAATACCCAGGTCATGTCCAATCTCGCGAATGCGTTGCTGCTCCTGGGCAGGAATGCAGAAGCCTTGAGTACGCTGCAAACGGCGTTGACACTTTCCGAGTCCATGCCCGGACGCGAGTCGAATGCGTTTTACCAGGCGGGCGAGGCCACCCTTGGCGTGCGGCTCGGCCATGCGTACTCCGCGTTG
>JBGPLJ010000138.1:0-8938 GCA_041486385.1 Steroidobacteraceae bacterium | reverse complement strand
GTCGGGAGATTCCCGATGCGGTCGAGCACCTCGAGGCCCTGCACGACGTGCCCGAACACGGTGTAGCCCCAGCGGGTGGGTAGCGGATCGAGATCCGGGTTGTCCGCAAGATTGAAGAAGAACTGCGCCGAGGCGCTGTGCGGACTGTCCGTGCGGGCCATGCCGATCGTGCCGCGCGTATTGCGCAGCCCATTGCCGGATTCATTGGGAATCGTTTCGTGCGCGGGGCGCTTCTTGAAATCGGTTTGATAGGCGCCGCCCTGCACGACGAAGTTTGCGATCACCCGCTGAAAGATCGTGCCCTCGTAGTGGCCTTCGCGCACATAGCGCAGAAAATTCACCACGGTGAGCGGCGCGCGGGCGTCTTCGAGTTCCACGGCCATCGTGCCCATGCTGGTCACGATGCGGATCCGGGTGTGCACGGGGACTTCGACCTCAGGCTGTGCCTCCGGCGCTGTTTGTGTCGCAGGCGCTGTTTGTGTCGCAGGCGATGTTTGTGCCGCAGGCGCTGGGGCATCGGCCGGCGCGGGATCCGCTGCCAGGATGACGGTGGAGAAGAGTAGTGCGAGGGCGGCAGCAGGCAGACGGTTCATTGGACTTGTGAACTCCACAGGACGGAGGGAAATGATAGGGGAGCGCCTCGCCCCTAACAACGATAACTACAACGACGGGCATGCTGGGCGTACCAGCCGTTCTAGTACCATATGCGGCCATGTCAGCAACTGTCGTCACGCGTTTTGCCCCGAGCCCGACCGGCGCCTTGCACCTCGGCAATGCGCGCACTGCCTTCTTCAGTTGGCTGCTGGCGCGCCATGCGGATGGACGCTTCATTCTCAGGATCGAGGACACAGACCGCGAACGCAGCGTCGAAGTTCATACGACGGCGCTGATGGACGAATTGCACTGGCTAGGCATCCGTTGGGATGAAGGTCCGGGCGCGGGCGGCGCGCACGGGCCGTACCTGCAGTCGGAGCGGACCTCGATCTATGCGGATTATTTCGGGAGGCTGGAGCGCGCTCGCCTCACCTATCCGTGCTTCTGCACGCCACTCGAGCTCGATCTCTCGCGCAAGGCGCAGCTCGCGTCGGGACGGCCGCCTCGCTATGCCGGTACCTGCCGCGCGCTCTCGGATGCGGAGCGTGCCGAGCGCCGCGCTCGGGGACTTGGCGAGGCTGTCCGCTTTCGCGTGCCGTCGGGAACCGAGATTCTCTTCGAGGACCTGGTCCACGGATCGCAGCGCTTTCTATCGGATGACATCGGCGACTTCATCATCCGGCGCGCAGAGGGGAATCCGGCATTCTTTTTCTGTAACGCCGTCGACGATTCGCTCATGGGCGTGACGCACGTGCTGCGCGGCGATGATCACCTCGCCAATACGCCACGTCAGCTCATGATCCTGCGCGCACTTGATCTGCGTGCGCCGACCTACGGCCATGTCGGCCTGCTGCTCGGCGCCGACGGTCAGAAGCTCTCGAAGCGTCACGGCAGCACGTCGGTCGGCGAGCTGCGCGAGCTCGGCTATCTCGCGCCGGCCGTGCTCAATCACCTGTTTCGCCTCGGTCACGCGCCGGAGCGCGACGGTTGGCTCGAGCTCGATGAAATGCCGCGCTATTTTGCCGTCCGCCATCTGGGCCGCGCGCCGGCGCGTTTCGACGAAGAGCAGCTGAATCACTGGCAAAAGCTTGCTGTCGAGCGCGCGACGGCCGCTGACCTTGAACGCTGGCTCGCTGCGAAATTGCCGGTGGCGGCGCAGGCGGCGCAGCGCCAGGCCTTCATTGAGCTGGTGCGCCATAACGTGGTGCTGCCCGCTGATGCCGATCACTGGGTCCAGGTGGTCTATGGCGAACTGCCGGCTCCCGAGCCCGCCGATCGCGAGCTCCTCAAGTCCGCGGGCGCTGGCTTTTTTGGCGCGGCCCTCGCCGCGCTGGACGCCGCCGGACCCGACATCGGCGCGATCACCCAGGCGGTGCAGAGCGCGACTGGACGCAAGGGGAGCGATCTTTATCGGCCGTTGCGCGTGGCGATCACGGCGCGCACGCATGGCCCGGAGTTGAAGCCGCTGCTGGCGCTCATTCCACGCGCGCAACTCCGTGCGCGCCTCGCAGCGTGGGCCCAATAGCCGCTAGCTGCTAACCAATAACGATAACGACAACGACAGCGCCAACGATGAAGCTACGAGCGATTCAGATCCACAATTCGCTGACCGGCCGCAAGGAACCCCTGCGGCCGCTCAAAGCCGGCGCCGTTGGCATGTACGTCTGCGGCATGACGGTCTACGACCGCATCCATGTCGGCCACGCGCGCATGGTGATTGTGTTCGATACGGTGCGACGCTACCTGCGCGCGGCGGGTTATGACGTGACCTTCGTGCAGAACATCACCGACATCGACGACAAGATCATCACGCGCGCGCGGGACAACAATGAGCCGATCAGCGCGCTGACCGGACGTCAGATCGTGGCGCTGCATGCAGATCTCGCCGCGCTCGGCGTCGAGCCGCCCGATCACGAACCGCGCGCCACGGATTACATCGCACAGATGATCAGCATGATCACGCGTCTCGTGGAGCGCGACTACGCCTATGTCGCAAGCGACGGTGACGTGATGTATGCCGTGCGCAAGTTCGCGCCCTACGGACAGCTTTCCGGCAAGAAGCTCGACGATCTGCGCGCGGGCGCGCGCATCGAGCTCGACGCCGCGAAGCGTGACCCGCTCGACTTCGTTTTATGGAAGAAGTCGAAGCCGGGCGAGCCCGCCTGGGAGTCGCCCTGGGGCCCGGGGCGGCCGGGCTGGCACATCGAGTGCTCCGCCATGTCGACGAGCATTCTCGGCGCGACCTTTGACATTCACGGCGGGGGCACGGACCTGAAGTTTCCGCACCACGAGAATGAGATCGCGCAGAGCTGCGCTGCCAGCGATGCGAAATTCGTGAACGTCTGGATGCACAACGGCTTCGTCAATGTCGACAACGAGAAGATGTCGAAGTCGCTCGGCAATTTCTTCACCGTGCGCGACGTGCTCGCGAAAGTGCGGCCCGAGGTCCTGCGCTTCTTCGTGGTCTTAAGTCACTATCGTGGCCCGATCAACTACACCGAGGAGAATCTGGCGCAGGCCGATGCGACCCTCGAGCGGCTCTATCTCGCGCTGCGCGGCACGGGTAGCGCCGTTGCGGCGGAATTGCCGGAGAGTTTTCACGTGGCGATGGCGGATGACTTCAACACGCCGGAAGCGCTCGCGGTGATGCAGGCGCTCGCGCGCGAGCTCAATGCGGCGAAGACGGCGGGAGAGGCGGCGCGGATCGCAAGCACGGCGGCAACTTTGCGCGCGTGCGGCCGAATTCTCGGCGTGCTGCAGCTTGATCCGGAGGATTTCCTGCGCCGTCCGCGCAGCCTCGCGGAGCTCATCGACGTGGGTCAGCAACTCGACGATGCGGCGATCGACGCTTTGATCGCCGCTCGCACGGCAGCCCGCAAGGCCAAGAACTTCAAGGAGTCGGACCGCATCCGTGAAGCGCTGGCCGCGGCGGGTGTCGTGCTCGAAGACAACCCGCAGGGCACGAAGTGGAGACGAGGCTGAGGCGTTCTGGCACCTTGCGATCGCGCGATCCAAGCGCAAAGCCCTTTAAATTGACCGGCTTAGGGCTCGTCCGTATGATTCGCGCTCCCGTGAGGTCGGTAGCTTCGACGGGGTGGCAGACCGGGGAGATTTCCGGCGGGGCATAGCGCAGTCTGGTAGCGCATCTGCTTTGGGAGCAGAGGGTCGGGGGTTCAAATCCCTCTGCCCCGACCAAAGATCTTCCCCCAAGGCTTGTGCATGCGCCCGTAGCTCAGTTGGATAGAGCACCGGCCTTCTAAGCCGGTGGTCGCAGGTTCGAGTCCTGCCGGGCGCGCCACCCCTGTGGCGACTGGTTCGATGGTGGACGTAGCTCAGCTGGTAGAGCCCCGGATTGTGATTCCGGCCGTCGTGGGTTCGAGTCCCATCGTCCACCCCAGTTTCTTTCGGGGCCGTTAGCTCAGTTGGTAGAGCAGGAGACTCTTAATCTCTTGGTCGTAGGTTCGACTCCTACACGGCCCACCAATTCTCCCCCGCAAGCTACTTCGAGCCGCCGACCGTCACGCGTACTTCGCCAGTCGTCTTCGCGTCGAGCGGCGTGCCCTCGGGAATCTTGGTTGCATCGCCATGGGAGAGCAGACCCCAGCCGGTGAAGTAGCCCTTCAGGCTGAGCGCTTTGGTCTTCTTGCCTTCCGTTTCCGCCACGGAGATCAGCGGCACCTGCGTGCCGTCGACGGCGGTCGTCGAGGTCATTTCGATTTTGAGCGTGCCGCCCTTGCCGCCCAGTCCACCGGAGGAAGCGCCGGCGACGCGGCCAACCACGGCCGTGCCTTTCTTGATGACCACGGCATCGTCGTAGACCACGTCCTGCATCACCGTTGCCTTTACGTTCTGCCCCGGCTTCGCCTTTTTCGAGTTCACGGTTTCGCCGAGCGCCACGATGACCGACACGCCGGCAGGCACCGTGATGGTGCCCGTGCGTGCGGCCATCTCGGCGGTCGCAGAAGACGGATCGGCCATGAGGCGTGCGCGGGCGGAGAGCGACGATATGGCCAGCTGCAGCGGCGTTCCGGGGGATGCGAATGCGGTCGCATGTTCGCCCGCGCCTTCAGCGGCGGTGACGATCGCATCGAGGAGGCTGCCGACTGCACCGCTCGGGCCGCCGAGATCTGCGACATCGCCGCCGTAGGAAATGACGGCCACTACCGCTCGCCCGCCGACATCGGCACAGCCGACGTCAATCGTCGTGTTGGTCGCAAAATCGACTTCGTCGGTCGCTTGCTTGGACCAGCGTGCCACGAGGTAGGCGGGCCGCTCGACGAGAGTGAGTCCCGCGCGCTTGGCAAGCCGCCCGAAACCCGCGCCGCAGTTCGACCCGGCAGGAGTCACGGCAAGGACGATTTCGAGCTTGGGCTTGTCGGCGAGCGTGCGCGTGAGAACGTCGACTCGTCCCGAGGCGTCGTTCCGCTCCGTCGCGTTCCAGGTGCCGGCCTCGCCCGCGAGTTCGACCTGCGCCTTGAGAGTGGATACCGGCAGGTCGAGCGCGACGGCGTCGGCGAAGACGGGCGTAGCGCAGAGGCAGGCCGCAAGCGCGACAACGCGCGGTCCTGTGGATTGCATGAAATTGACCGGAGTGAGCATGTGGGTTTCCTCGAGTATTCGTAGTCAGCCGGCGCGTCACGTCGGCGGTTTGAAGAATCGCACCTGGTTGTAATCGATCACGGCGAGATTTGGTCCAACCATGATGAGATCCAGGATCCCGCCCTTGGCGTCGAGCGTCTCGACGTACTTGCCGCTCGCGGCGTCGAGCACCGTGACCACCTGGGCTCCGCCGTAGGACATCTTTTCGTAGAGCTTGAGTCCCAGCTTGAACTCCGCCGTCCAGTCCTTCGTGAGATTCGAGCGTTCCTGCGAGCTCACGTACACGTGCCGGTCATCGGCGGTCATGCAGAAGCCGGGCGACATGCGCACGGCGAAATTGCCGTTGATGTAGCGTATGCCGCGGTTCGGCGAGACCATGAGCGCGCCGTTCTTGCGGGCGGTGGAATCGGTCCATAGCGATTTACCCTTGCTGTCGTATGCCGCCACGATGACGTTGGTTGCGACATACAGCCGATCGCCGCGTATGGCGAGGCTGCCGATGCCGCCGAGGTCGTCCGCGATGGCATCGTTCCAGACCTGCTCGCCCTTGAGATTCGCGACGAACACCTTGGGTCTCATGTTCATCTTGAACGTGAACTCGACTTGAGTCGCGCTGCTGATCGGCATCGGCGCGTTGCCAAACACCAGCTTGTCGCCCCAGACCAGCGGCCCTGCCGTGATGTTCTGGAAGGCGGAGAGCAGCCCGTGATTGGACTTGCGCCAGCGATCGGTGCCGCTGACCGGATCGACGAGCGCCAGCTCGCTCTCGAAGCCGGAGTAGAAACCATCGCCGTTGTAGACCGGCTTGTTACGGCTCTCGGCGTCGCGGTACTTCCCGATGAGGCCCTCGAGTATGCCGGCGCTCATCACCGTCTTCGCCTTGGGTCCGACGCCGCCGTCTGCGCGGTTGACAAGCGTCAGGGTCCGGCCGTCGGAGTAGGCAATCCGCACGGCACCGAGGCCAGGAGGTGCAACACGGGTGTTGCCTTCCATCGGTGTCGTCCAGACCACGGCGCCGCGGCGGCCCTTGTCGAGGAGCGCCAGCGAACTGTCTTTGAAGCCCGGATATTCCGCGACTTCACCGAAATAAAAGCTCTTCAGCGCGCTGGCCGGTTCGGGAACGTCGAGATTCTGGCTGACCACCGCAATATGGGTTGCATCGACGTCGATGCTTCTCAAGTCGGCGTGCGCAAGGCGCGCCGCCCAGAGCGGTTTGCCATCGGCGCCGACGGCGGCGACGCCTTCGGTTCCGGCGACGTATAGGAGCCCATCACGCTCCTCGGCATACGTGATCGTGCCGACGCGGATGAGCTGGGCGTCGACGGTCGCGACGATTTCCGGATTCTGGATCGGGCCGTGCTCGAGCCCGCCCGCAACGGCGGCGCTGGCAAAAAGCGAGACGCAAGGGATCCACGCGAGCGAGCGCATGCTTCCTCCTGTGGTGCGCGAGTTTGGGGTTTTGTTATTGTCTGGCGCGGCCACAAACATAGCTTCCACCGCGCCAGTTCGCAAGCTGATGCTGATTCCTTTATTTCTTGGCGCAACCCTGCTGGCGTCGCTCACGCCCGGCCCGGTTGTGCTGCTCACGATTGCAGTGTCCGTGCGTGCGGGATTCGGTGCGGCGGTCCGCGCAATTCTTGGCGTCTGCACGGGCAGCACCTGCTATCTGCTGGTGTCACTCGCGGGTTTGCTCACGATCCTGGTGGCACATCGCGAGATCTTCCACGCCGTGCAGATCGCGGGTGCGACCTATCTGATCTATCTCGGAGTGCGCATGGTCCTGGGCGGCGCGCGGGCTCGCGCCGGCGCGCCCGAGGCAAGAGCGGCGCCGCCCTTCGATCGCCCCTATCTCGACGGACTCGTGACGCAGCTCAGCAACCCCAAGGCGATTCTCTACTGGACTGCGTTGCTGCCACCGTTCATTGATCCGGCGCGGCCGGTGCCGCCGCAGCTGCTCGTTCTCATCGCGATCGGCATTGGCGTCGATTTCGTCGTGCTCGCGGCCTACGCCGCCGGAGCCGCCCAGGTGCGTCGCTGGCTGGGCAAGCCCCGCTTTCAGCGCGGGATCAATCTGTCGGCAGGGACGCTGTTCGTACTGACCGGGGCGGGGCTCGCCTGGGCCAATCTCATCGCCTGGTCGAGCTCCCGATGACCCGCGTGTTGCCGCGCCTTGAGCGGTCAGGCAGATTACCCGGCGGCCGCGCGTCGCACTCCTAACGAGAACTCACATGGTACAGACGGCAATTTTCGGTCCCTTCTTCGCCATGATGCTGCTCACGCTCATCGTGTGGATCTACATGTATATCCGGCGCATCAGTTTCATTCGACAGAACAAATTGAGTTCGCGCGATCTGCAATCACCCGACGCCCTGAGCCGTATCGCGCCTACCGGCGTCGTTACACCGTCGAGCAATCTGAAGAATCTGTTTGAAATACCGGTTCTGTTCTACGCCATCGCGCTTTACCTTTTTGTCACGTTCCAGGTGGACGCGGTGTATTGGCGCGCGGCGTGGATCTTCGTGGCGTTCCGTGTGCTGCATAGCGCTGTGCATTGCACGTTCAACTTCGTGCCGTTGCGCTTTGTGCTCTATCTGCTCTCGACCCTCGCCGTCTGGTTCATGGTGGTGCGTGCGGTTCTCAAGTATCTGGGAGTCTGACCAGCGGGCGGGTACGCCGGACTGGCATGCACGCCATACTTGGCAAAGGGAGTCCGATCGTGCAGATTGATCGGCGTCGGACGGAATCGAACTGAACTCGAACACACCTGCTCGGGAGAGGACGAAATGGCTAAGAAAAGAAAGGCGAAGAAGAAGTCGAAGGCCAAAGGCAAGAAGCGAGCTGTCGCGCGCCGCGCACCGAGGCGCAAGGCCAGGCGGGCCGTCAAGGCGAAGCGTCCGGCTGCGAAGCGCTCTGCCGCCAGGAAGGCCGCGAAGAAGACTGTAAAGCGGGCGGCGAAGAAACCGGCACCCAAGGCGGCCCCCCCTGCGGCTGTCAGGCCTGTGGCGGTCCGGCCTGCGGCGCCGCGGCCCGCTCCCACGCCGATCGCGGCGGTGAAGCCAGTCGTTTCAGAACCTGCCTGTGCGGCGCCGCTGGCGCCGGCAAGCACGCCTTCCGGCGATATGGGCGGCTCCGGCGGCGGACAGTCGTCGGGACAATAAATCCTGCGGAAGCGTCGCCCTGCGGCCTGACGAGTCAGGTCGCAGGGCGATTTGCTTTGAGCGTGCGGTCGAAGAATTCGAGCGCCTTGCCGCTCGCCTTGCCATGCACCGCGGCGCGATCCACGCCGGCGGGGTCGCGGCAAATGGGCAGTCCACCTCGTCCCTCCGCTGTGCAGTCAGCAAGGAACGTGTAGTGCCCGATGCCACCGGGCAGGATCGTCAGCTCCGCATGCTTGATGTTGTTCGCGAAGTACTGCGCGTTGGTGGCGGGCGGCGCGACGCGGTCCGTGTCGCCCACAACAATAGCGACGGGAATCTTGATCGGTTTCAGGCCGCGTTTGCTGAAACCGCCGCCAAACACCGGTGCGATGGCGAAGACCGCGCGAATACGCGTGTCCTGGGTTGGATCGTTGGCGCGGGCGAGCGACCCCTTGACGATTTCATCGGTGTCCTTCATCGCGTCGAAGAGTTTCCGCGCGTCCGGAAATTCCGCCTGCGGGCGACAGGTGAAATCGGCGGCTGGTGAGGCGCAGAAATCCTCGAATGCCTTCTGATTGAATTGTCCGCCCGCAAGCGCCAGAACCGTG
>JBGPLJ010000137.1:0-8943 GCA_041486385.1 Steroidobacteraceae bacterium | reverse complement strand
GTTCTTCGATCACTTCCTGAGAGGCGTCCCGGATTCCATGTCCAGCTGGTCGCCCGTAACGCTCGAATCGCGCCGCAAGTACTACGTCGGCGCCATGCAGCCGGAGAAGGAATGGCCGATTGCGCGCACGCAATACACGCAGCTCTTCCTCGATGCCGCGACCTCGAAACTCGGGGCGACGCCGGCAGCGCGAGAGGCGTCACGCAGCTATGACGCCAACAGCACTCAGGGCGATCCGCAACGCGCGGAGTTCGATTTCACATTCACGCAGCCGACCGAGCTCATCGGGCACATGAAGCTCAGGCTCTGGGCCAGCGTCGATCGCGGCGATGACCTCGATCTGTTCGTGGCGATCCAGAAGATCGGAACGGACGGCGCCATCGTCCCGTTCCCATTCTGGGCGCACTTCGATGATGGCCCGGTTGCACTCGGGTGGCTGCGCGCTTCACACCGGGAGCTCGACGCCAAGCGCTCCACCGAATATCAGCCGGTGCTTGCACATCGTCGCGAATTGAAAATCGCGCCGGGTGAGATCGTTCCGCTCGACGTTGAGATCTGGGCGTCAGGAACGCAATTCGACGCGGGCGAGGGGTTACGCCTCGTGCTTCAGGGCAGCGACATCTACGTGTATCCGAAGCCCGTGATGTGTGATCGACACGAACAGACAGTCAATCAGGGGCGGCACATCGTCCATACCGGCGGAAAATACGACTCGCACCTCCTCGTTCCGGTGATTCCGCAACGCTAAGGGTTGTTTGTCGCGATCTTCGCAAGCAATTGCGCGCGTACTTCACGGCTGTTGACGAGACGCGTCGCTCGATAGCCCGCGACTTCCTTTTCAGTGAATGCGCTGATTCCGGCGATCTGCCTGTCATCCGCGAGATTGCGCAGCATCCAGTTGAGCACTGCGGCCGTCTCGGCATCGGTGAGCGTTGACTGAGCGACGCCCGGTACCTGCACCAGAAATGTTCTGCCCTCTCTGGAGCGCGCGAAGGGTGCGAGTGTTGAGCGCAGCGAAGGCACCTTGCCTTCGAGCCCCGAGCCGTCCGCGGTATGGCAGCCTTGGCAGTGCAGGATGTAGTTGGTCTGTGCGTCGTGCGCGAGTGCGCTCGCGGCTGCGGCCGCGAGCGCCAGCACGAGCAGTGCTTTACTTCGCGAGGCCAACAACTCTCGAAACAGTGCAGTGATACGCGATGTCGCCCTTGCTGCCGACGCACCAGTTGTAGTCATTCGACAGGAACGGCTGATAGAGCGGTGTATCGCCTTCGTTGCGATTGCAGAGGCACCGTCCGCAGCCGGATTTTCCGCAGCAATCGTTGTACGAGAGGATGTAATCCTTGCCATCCGCCGGATTGTGGCAGGTGCCGATCCATGTGACGGCCGCCGTCAGGGTTCCCGGCGGGCAGCTGGTGAGCGAGCCGCCGCAGCAAGTGCAAAGAAATCCGTCGATGCCACAATAGCGCCAGTATTCGCAGGTGGTGGGATCGCCCGATTCCTGCGGCGCATTCGGATCTGTCTTCTCGGGCTCCGCGGCGGCACCGCGCTCGATCGGCAGCAGAGGGAGCGCTGAAGCGCCGACCAGGGTCGCTGCCAGTCGGCCAAGGAGGCTCCGTCGAGAGCTGCGCCTGGCCACGGCGCGCGTGGATTCTTCAGCGATGCCATCCAGCCATTTCATAGCTCACTCCCGCCTAGGCCGCGCGCGAATCGTGCGCGTGCTCAAAGTAATCCTGCAGCGATGCGACACCGCGCCGCTTCGCCTCGAAGAGGCTCTCGAGGTGCTCGCGCGAATTGATCAAGCCACGCGCACGCAGCTTGCCCTGCTCGTCGATGATGACGGCGTACGGCAGCCGGCTCACCTGGTAGGTGAGGCCGAGCGCGGTGGAATTGAGATACGTGAACTGATCGAGACCATTGGCTGCGATGTATTGCCGGTGCGCCGCCGAGTCGCCGTCGCTCGCGAGGAAGATCTCGAGCCAGTCGCGCTCGCTCAGGCGGCTCGACTTGAGCACCGGCAGAATGGCTTTGCACACCGGACAGCTTGGCGAAACGAAAACCATCAGCGTGCTGCGGCCATCTGCGCGCGGCGTCGCGATGCTGTGGCTGCGCCCTTCGAGATCCGGCACTTCAACCTGCGGCGCGGGCTCGCCGACCTGCGGACCTTTGCGCAACATCAGCGCCCCAACGGGCGTTATCCGTTCGTGCAGCACGCCGATCTGACGCGTGAGCGCCCAGACGACGAGCGCAAGCGCGATCACTACGATCCACAGCAGGCTGTTGGAGAGCACCAGTGCGTTCATGCCGGCGTACTCTGCCCAAGCAACTCGTCCGCCGCAAAATAAACGAGTGCGAATGCCACGAGTCCCCCGGCAATGGTGAACAAGTCCGTCGCCTCAATGACGCGCGCGGAGGCCGGTGCACCCGCCAGCACCGCGAGACCGATCATCAGCGCGTTGCGCGCGAGCATCCAGCCGGCGATCGGATGCCGGCGGCCAAAACCCTCACAGCCGCAGTCGAGATCGCGCCTGCCGCGGGCCAGATTCAAGGCGATGCCAGCACCATATATAAAGAGTAGGCCCGCGGCGCCCCACGCCGCACCATTTCGGGTCATGGGCCAGATAAGCCCGATGGCAACTGCAATTTCCAGCAGAGGTAGCAAGCGCGCGACGAGCGGCACGAACGCCGCGGGCAAGACCGCGTAGGCGTCGAGCACGCCGCTGAAACGCGTGAGATCGCGCAGCTTCGCGACGCTTGCCGCCGCCAACAGCAGCGACAGCGCCGCTGTCGCAAGCCAACCGAAGACCGGATCGATGTCGAATCTCATGGCGTCACGAGCACCATGGGCGTCGAGGCGAGATCGCCCACCGAACGCAGATACTCGCCCTTCAGTCCGTCATAAATATCGAGCGCCGCGCTGCCCATGAACACCGTGTAGAGCAGCGGCTGATCATCCTGTGACACCTGGATCGAGCTCGCGACGTTCTTGAGCGTGATCTTCTGCAGGCGCTTGCCTGAAGTCACGTCATACACCCACACCTCGATGCCGGGATCCTTGTGGGTCGGGAGCGGACCCTGATGCATGATCGCGTAGAGCCGCTGCGTCGCGCGATGCATCGCGAGCTGCTGCAACCCACCCGTACGCCAGCCTGCATCACGCTCATCCTTGGTCACCAGCGACCAGCGTTTGCCGACCGTCGTGCCCTTCGCGTCCGTCCTGAACGGATAGATGTTCGATTCGTATGACGTGAAGTACCAGGTGTCGCCGAGGCGCACGGGCTTTTCGGTGATGGGGTCGTGCTCGCGGTCGAAGATGGGTTTTGAGTGAACGAGTTGCGCCGCGTTGCCGGCGTCATCGAGCGTGACCGAGAGCACGCCGCCGTCCGCGCACAGCGAGAAGAAAGCCCGCGGTCCGGTCGGGAAGATGAGCGCGCAGCCTGCCGTATCCACCTCGCCGACGAACTTGCGGGTCTTGGTGTCGACCACGGTCGTCGATTGCGCCGGCGTGAAGTTGTAGATGAGCAGAAAGCGGCCATCGTCCGTGAGCGAAGCCTGGCTCTGCATGGGGATGGCAGAGGAGCGCTTCGCCGGGATGCTGATCTCATCGATCGGCGCGAGTGTCGTCGGATCGTAGAGTGTGACGAGGTCGGTGCGCGTGCCGCGCGTGCCACGCGAGAAATAGGTCTCCGGCGAATAGATCATCGACCCGTCAGGTGCGGGCAGCACGCTCACATAGTTGTAGCCCGTGCTGAGGAGCCCGAGCATCGTTCCCTTGTCGCCGTCGACCAGATAGGCGCGCCCATCGGGCAGATGCATGAAAGCCATGTCGCCGATCCACACCCAGTGTGGCGAGGGCTTGGCGGGCAGCGTGATCGATTGCACGGGAAGCGGATCCGGCTGCAGATCCGCCGCGAGCGCCGCGGACGCCATCCAGCAACCGCAGCCGAGCGCCGCCGCGAGTCGGCGAACCGCCGAGGTGAGTCTCATGGATCCGCCCCCTGGAGGAAAGTTGTTCGACATCATCCCTCTAAATCAGCTGCAAGGAAACTGCGCCTGTTTATCTGAAGGAGCGCGCTTGCGCCTGACATCCCGTGCAGAGTGCGTGACATCTTGAGCCAATCGTTGAACCTATTGTTGAGCCAATGGCGGGCCACCGAGGCGGGCCGAGATGTCCGCGGCCGCCCGCATTACGGCGCGACCGATCTGCGGTGCGCTGCGCTCGAAGGACCTGGCATAGCCGAGCGATACCAGCGCCAGCGCCATCGTACCGTTGCTGTCATACACCGGCGCGGCAAAGCCGCTGATTCCCGGGATGAAGTCATTGGTGGCGGCGAAGCCGCGCCTGCGGGCCTCGCGAACCTGTCGTTCGACCCCGGCCGCGGTGGTCGGCGCGAGACCGTGACGGATGTTCTCTGCAAGTTCCCGTTTCAGATGCCGATTGACTGTTCGCGGATCGCCAAAAGCCGCAAAGCAGATGCCCGTTGCTGACCGCGTGAGCGGCATGACCGAACCGAGACGCAGGCTCGCCGAAACCGGAGTATCCGCGCCCTGCCAGCGCACCATGGTCGCACCGCGATTGGCCCAGATAGCGACAGCGACCGTCTGCCCCGTCGCTTCGCTCAGGGCCGGCAGTGCCTGACCCGCAATTCCCACGGGATCAAGCCGCCCGAGGGCGGCGAGCCCCAGCGTGAGCGCGTAGCGGCCGAGATCGTAACGGCCCGTCCCCTCGTCCTGCTCGATGAGGCCAAGGCGAGCAAAGCTCACGAGATAGCGGTGAGCCTTGGCTGGCGCCATATGCGCCGCCGCCGCCAGGTCGCGCAGCATGAGCGGGCCTGCGGACTCGCCAAGCGCCCGCAACAGACGTCCGCCGACCTCAACCGATTGAATGCCCTGCCGTCTCCTGCCCGCCACTGCGCTCCCCCGACTTGACCCCTCATGGACGCCGCGTTACGTTCTGTGCAATAACTTTCACTAATCGTAATCTTGCAGCGCGGGGGTTGACAAGCGATGGCGACGGAAGCGACAGGTGCGCGGCGCGGCGCGCAGTATCTCGAACGGCTGCGCAGGACTCCGCCCAACGTCTGGTACGGCGGCGTACAGGTGACGGACGTCACCACCCACCCGGCCTTTCGCGGCGGCGTTGCGACAATTGCGCGTCTATATGATCTGCAATGGGAGGAGGCGCCTACCTGCCTCTTCGATTCACCGACGAGCGGACGCAAGGTCGCCCGCTCCTTCATGCTGCCGCGAACGCATGAGGAGCTCAGGAGCATCGGCCGCTCGATGAAAGTCTGGGAAGACTACACGCACGGCATGATGGGCCGCGTGCCCGACTACATCAATCGGTCGATGAGCGGACTCGCGGCCGGCGCCGCGTGGCTCGCGGAACCCGATGCGCGCTTCGGCGCGAATGCGACGCGCTACCACGAGTATCTGCGCGAGCACGATCTTGCAATGACCCACACGCTCATACCGCCGCAGGCCAATCGCGCGGTGACGCTTGCGAAGCAGGCGGACCCCTACCTCGCCGCACGCGTGAAAGAGGAAACCGACGCCGGCATCGTCATTCGCGGCTGCCGCATGCTGGCGACGCTGCCCGTTGCCGATGAAATCATGGTGTTCCCTTCCACCCTCCTCAAGGCGTCCGACGAGGATGCTCCGTACGCATTCGGCTTCTCCATTCCGACGAATACGGCCGGCCTGCGCTTCCTCTGCCGCGAGAGCGTCGACTATGGAAGGTCGCACTACGATCATCCGCTCGGCTCGCGCTTCGAGGAAATGGATGCGGTCGTCGTGTTCGACGACGTCTTCGTGCCGTGGGAAAACGTACTCCTCTACCGGGACGTCGAGCGCTGCAACCAGGCCTACGCACGCACCGGCGCTGTCGTCCACATGACCCACCAGGTCATCGTCAAGAACATCGCCAAGTGCGAATTTATGCTGGGTCTTGCGCACCTGCTCGTCGACGCCATCGGTGCGGAAGTGTTCCAGCACATCCAGGAGAAGCTCGCAGAACTCTGGGTGAACCTCGAGACGATGAAGGCGTTCCTGCGCGCGGGCGAAGTGGATGCAGCCCTCGACGAATGGGGCGTGATGCGCCCGGCCTGGAATCCCTTCAACGCCGCCCGCAATCTCTTTCCGCGGCTCTATCCGCGCATGGTCGAGATCATTCAGCAGATTGGCGCGAGTGGACTCGTCGCCATGCCAACCGAGGCGGACGTGCGCGGACCGCTCGCCGAGGACATCCGCAAGTACTATCAGGCAGCGCGTGCGGATGCGTTTGATCGCATTCCGCTCTTTCGACTTGCGTGGGATACCTCGGTTTCCGCCTTTGGCGCGCGGCAGGTACTCTATGAACGCTTCTTCTTCGGCGATCCGGTCCGCATGGCGGGCGCGCTGGTCGCAGGCCACGCGAGCGAGATCCGCCAGTACGCGGAGAAGGTGCGTCACTTCGTGCGAGAAGGCAAGGAAGAAGCGTTCCGCGACGCCCCACATGGAAGCTGATGCATGACGAGCTCGATCGACTCACGTGCCTTTCGCAATGCTCTGGGGCTCTTTGCGAGCGGGGTCGCGGTGATTACGACGAACGCCGGCGCCGAAATCCATGCAATGACAGCAAGTGCCGTCTCGTCACTGTCGCTGGAACCGCCGCTCGTGCTCTTCTGCCCCGCGCGTGCGTCCCGATTCTCGCAGCACCTTAAGTCGGCGCAGAACTTCAGCATCAACTTCCTGCGCGAAGACCAGCAGGCGCTGTCGAGCTATTTCGCCGGGGCGTGGCAGGACGCCAAGGTGCCCCCGTACCGGTTCGTCGATTTCGCCGGCGTCCCGCGGCTCGAGGGCGCGCTCACGAGTCTTGCCTGCGCCAAGGAACGGGTCGTCGATGGCGGTGATCACCTGATCGCGATCGGCCGGGTGGTGGCCATCCATCGAGGTGTGTTGCCCTATCGTCCGCTGCTATTCTTCGGCGGCGCCTATCGCGCGATAAGCGCTGAAGCCGGCACCACTGCGCCCGACCTCGTCGCGGCGCACGATGAACCACCGCACGTGTTCTACGCCGACTGACAGGCCAACGATCATGAATCAAGTCGCGAACATCCGGCCGGGTCTCGAACTGAGGAATGTGCAGGGTTTTGGGCCGTGGAAGGACTTCGTCGTCGAGAATTTCCCGTGGCTCGAGCTCACCAACTACAGCGGGGAGCCGTTCAAGGCGCAGGTTGCCGGCATTCAGCTGGGAGCCCGGAGCCTGTGCAGCATTCGCAGCAGCCCGAGCAGCGTGACACGAACCGCACGCCTCGCGGATGCCGCGGAGGCGGGTTACATCAAGTTGTTCTGGCCCATGTCCGGCGTGATGGAAATCGCACAGGACAATGGCAATGCCATCATCGGCGTCGGCCAGGCGACCATTTTTGACACCGCCCGCCCCTATCGCATTCGCCTGTCGGACGACGCGTACTTCGCCGTGCTCATGCTGCCGTACACCGCATGTCCGGGCTGGCAGCGCATCAGCCAACGCCTCTGCGGCACGCCGCTCGCCGACATCGCGACCGCGCAAGCGGCGCTCGGCGCGCTGATTCCATTGCTGCGGCCAACGACCTCACTCGACTACGAGGGCACGGACAATATTCTGCGCGCCGTCACGCAGATGCTCTCGGCATCGCTCCATCGCGCGGCGCGCCCACCGTCGCAGGCACGCCGTCGCGGCATGCGCATTGAGCTCGCGCATCGGCACATCCTTGAACACATCGGCGACCCGAGTCTCGATGCCAATGAACTCGCGTCCGCGCTCTGCGTGTCGCGCCGCACGCTCTATGCGATGTTTCACGCATACAATCTGACACCGGCGGGTTTGATCGATGAGATTCGCATGGATCGCTGCCGGCAGATGCTCGGCGATCCCGCGCAGCGGGATCGCGGCATTGCCGAGATCGCGCTCGACCACGGCTTTCCGGATGCAACGAGCTTCAGCCGCTGGTTCAAGGCGCGCAGCGGCGTATCACCGAGCGAGTGGCGAGCGGCGGCGCTGCAGTAGCAGGGCTCGCCATGCCGCGCCCGGCCCACCGCAATTCCTCACTCTACTTCAACTATCCCCACTACGATTTCGTTGCACCGCCGGAGCTTGCGGGCACCGAGCCGACGCATGACGTCGCTATTGTCGGCGGCGGACCGGTTGGCCTGACCGCAGCACTTGAGCTTGCACGCCACGGCGTTTCCTCGGTGCTGCTCGAGGAAAAGGACACCGTCAATGACGGCAGCCGCGCCATCTGCATCGCGCGGCACAGCCTCGAAATCATGCAGCAGCTCGGCATCGCGGATCGATTCGTGCAAAAAGGGCTCGGCTGGACGCACGGCACCTCGTACTACGGCACGCGCCCAGTCTATCGGCTCGAAATGCCGCACTCCGGCGAGGAACGCTTTTTTCCGATGTACAACCTGCAGCAGCAGTACATCGAGCAGTATCTCGTCGATGCCGCCGCGAGCAATCCGCGGATCGACTTGCGCTGGCAGAGTCGCCTGACCGGGATCGAAATCACGAACGATGGCGCGGTTCTCACCGTTCAGACGCCGCCTGGCAACTATAGCCTGCGCGCGCGACACGTGATCGCAGCCGACGGTGCCCGCAGCGCGGTGCGCACGCAGCTCGGCTTGCGCCTGAAGGGCGATGCTTACGAAGGCACTTACATCATCGCCGATGTCCAAATGCGATCGGACTATCCGACCGAACGGCGCGCGTTCTTTGATTCGCCGGGCAATCCGGGGTCGACGGTGCTCATCCATCGGCAGCCGGACGACATCTGGCGAATTGATTATCAATTGGCCGCCGGCGAATCGGAAGCGGAGGCGCTCAGCGAAGCGAACGTCACGCGCCGGGTGAGCGCGATTCTCGCGATGATCGGCGAGCAGGCGCCCTGGGAGCTCGAGTGGTGGAGTCTTTACAAGGCTTACACGCTT
>JBGPLJ010000136.1:0-8953 GCA_041486385.1 Steroidobacteraceae bacterium | reverse complement strand
CCCGCAACTCGTCAAGATTGAGACCGACTCGGTCACCGTCGATGGCGTGCGCCAGGTGATCTACTTCCCGGCCATGGGCGAGAAGGTACCGCTCCTGATCGCGCTCTTACGACGCATGGACCCGCGGCGCACGATGGTATTTGTCAATACGCGCCGTGCCGCCGACCGGCTCGAGCAGTCACTCATCGCGAATGGCTTCAATGCCGGCGCGCTCTCGGGCGACGTCCCGCAGAACAAGCGGTTGCGCATGCTCAAGGACTTTCATGCGGGCGACCTCGCGGTGCTGATCGCGACCGATGTCGCTTCGCGGGGCCTGCACATTCCCGACGTGAGCCACATCTTCAACTACGATCTGCCGCAGGACGCGGAAGACTACGTGCATCGGATCGGCCGCACCGCGCGCGCCGGCGCGGAAGGCGACGCGATCAGCTTCGGCTGCGAAGAGTACGTCGTGTCCCTGCCCGAGATCGAACGCTTTATCGGCTTCAAGATTCCGGTTGAAACGATCACGCCGGACCTCATGCCCGAAGTTGCGCCGCCCGGCCACTCACCACGCGAACGGCTCGCGCCGCCGCAGCGATTTGGCAAAGGCGGAGGTGGCGGTGGCCGACGCCACAACAGCAACCCGCGCCGCGCCAGACGCTAGCAGGCAGCGCTATAGCAGGTCGGCGACGTAGTCGACCGCCGGGAACTCGGACTGGGCGCGCGCCGGTTGCCCGGAGTCCGGCCGCAGAATCGCCCGCAACCACTTCACGCCGAATGCATGCGCGGCGCGCAGGACGGCAAGACTATCGTCGGCGAAGAGCGTGCGCGCCGGATCAAAGGGTTCACTTGCGTGAAAGCGCGGCCAGAAGTCGCGGTGCTCTTTCGGCAATTCGAAGCTGTGCGTCGAGTACACCGCGTCGAAGTGACGCGCGAGCTGCACCTGCTCGTCCTTGATCGCAAGCGCCTTCGGGTGAGCATTGGTGAGCAGAACGCGGCGTTTGCCGAGACTTGCGAGAGTCTCGAGAAAGGCCTCGGCGCGCGGCTGAAAACACACGCGCTCGCGCGCATCCACCTTGACGGCAGCGATATCGAACCCGAGTTCACGGCTCCAGTGATCGATCGAATACCACTTAAGCGTGCCCTCGACGGCGCGAAATTTGGGCTTCAGGCGCCCCTTGGCTTCAGCGGCCTCGAGTCCATGGAGTCGGGCATAGTGCGCGGGGACGAGGTCGATCCAGAAGTGATTGTCGAACGCGAGATCGAGCAGCGTGCCATCCATGTCGAGGAGCACTGTGTCAATGCAGGACCAATCGAGAGCCTCGGATTTGGACATCGCCGCATGATAGCGAACGGACCCCTCCCATGGGCGCGACAGGCTAGACTCCCGAGCCCGATATGAGCACGACTCTCGACCTCAACAGCCTCGGCAAGGCCGCGCTCGCGCTCGCTGTGGAGGCCGGCGCGGCGATCCTGGAGATCTATTCCAGCGATTTCAGCATCTCCCATAAGGCCGATCACAGCCCTCTCACAGAGGCGGATCTGTGTGCCAATCGGTTGCTCCTTGCCGGGCTCAGATCGCTGACGCCGGATATACCGGTGCTCTCCGAGGAGTCCAGCGACCTGGCGCTCGCTGAGCGGCAACGCTGGACGCGCCATTGGCTCGTCGATCCGCTCGATGGCACGCGCGAGTTTGTCTCGCGCAACGGCGAATTCACCGTCAACATCGCGCTGATCGAAGACTCGCGGCCAATCCTGGGCGTCGTGCACGTGCCCGTGCAGCGCCGCAGCTATGCGGGCGCACGCGGCAGCGACGCGACACTGGTTACGCCAGAGGGCATGCGTGCAGTGCGCGTCGCAAAGCCGGCGCATCAGCCGCCGCGTGTCGTCGGCAGCCGCTCGCACCGCGGGGATTCGCTCGACGCTTACCTTGCAATACTCGGCCCGCATACGTTCGTTGGCGTCGGCAGCGCGCTCAAGTTCTGCGTCGTTGCAGAAGGGTCGGCGGATTTCTATCCGCGCTTTGGACCCACCTCGCAGTGGGACACGGCGGCCGGTCAGGCTGTTGTCGAAGCCGCCGGCGGCGTGGTACTCGACACCGAGGGGCAGCCGCTGCGTTACCCCACGCGCGCCGACTATCTCAATCCGCACTTCGTGGTCATCGGCGACACCAGCCGTCACTGGCCGAGCGCGCAGGGCCACTGACATGGCCTCTCCCTGGATCGTGCTGGCACTGCTCGCGGCGGCGATGCTCACCGTCGTGTTCTGGCACCGCAACCTCGGTTACCGCGAGCTCGCCAATCGCGTGGCGAAGGAAACCTGCGCGCAAGGCGAGGCACAGCTCCTCGACGGCACGGTCGCCTTTGCCCGGTTTACGATCGGCCGCGATGTCCATCGGCGCTGGGCGTTGCGCCGCACTTATGTGTTCGATTACACGCACGATGGCAACGATCGTCGCCAGGGATTCGTCGTGCTGCGTGGATTGCATCTGGAAGCGGTCGGGCTCGCTCCCGAGCTCGTGCACTGAATGGAAATTCGGCCATGCTCTCGCTGATCGACCTGCATATGCACTCTTCGGTGTCGGACGGCATGCTGCCGCCGCGCGCCGTGATTGCATTGGCCGCCGCGCGCGGCGTCAAAGTACTCTCGCTGACCGATCACGACACGACCGCGGGTCTCGATGAGGCTGCGCACGGGGCGCACGAGCACCGTCTGGAACTCGTAACGGGCGTCGAGATCTCGGCCACCTGGCGCGGGCGCGGCATCCATGTGCTCGGCTATGCCATCGATCCGACGGCTCCAGCACTGGCTGCGGGACTCGAGCGGACCCGTGACCTGCGCCGTGAGAGGGCGCGAGCCATTGCCATGCGCCTGAAGCGTCACGCTCTGCCGGGCGATGAGCTTTACGAGCTGGCCGCCGCCGGGGCGGACGTCGTCACACGAACGCACCTGGCCCGAGCCCTCGTCGCGCGCGGTATTGTTCAAGACCCGGCGGAAGCCTATAAACGATGGCTTGGCCACGGGTGCCCGGGGCATGTACCAGCCAATTTTTGTGCCCTCGCCGAGGTTGTCGGCTGGATCGTCGCAAGCGGTGGCTACGCCGTCGTCGCGCATCCGCTGCGCTATCAGTTCTCCGCCGGCACGCGCCGGACGTTCTTGTCGGAATTCAAGGCCGCCGGCGGCGTGGGACTCGAGGTTGTGACGGGTGGTCAATCGCCGACCCAGGTCGAGGCCGCGATGGGGCTTGCCTTGCGCGTCGGCCTCGACGGGTCCGTCGGTTCGGACTTTCACGACCCTGCGATCCCGTGGAATCCCCCGGGCCGGTTGGCTAATCTACCGGCCTGCCTGCAACCAATCTGGATGAGGCCCGGGTTTCCCCAGGGTGCCGCGAGCAGTCGATGACTGAGGACAACAAGGTCGAAACCGACCTCTTCAAGAACATGACGAAGCTCAGACAGATGCGCATCGAGCATCGCGATCTCGACGATGTGATCCAGCGCCTGTCACTCGACTTCTCGACGGATGAGCTGCAGATGAAAAGACTCAAGAAGCGCAAGCTCATGCTGAAGGACCAGATCGCCCGGCTCGAGAGCCAGCTCATCCCCGATTTGAACGCTTAGCGGCCGCGTTCCAGAGACCGACCCCATGGATGCAAACAGTTCGCTGCCCGGCTGGTTCACGATTTACACGACGCCGGCGATGCTGACCGAAGAGATCACGGTCGCCATCGCGTGTCTCATCGCGATCGTCGCGGCGCATTTCATCCGGCAGGCGTATCGCAATCGCCCGCGCCCTGAAGCCGGTGACTGGACGGATCTGGTGCTCGAAGCCGGAGCGATCGTCAGCCCGCCGCTGGTCATCATCTTCGTCGTTCTGATCGCCCGCGCGTTCGCGACTGCCTTCGGTCTCGGCTCGGGAATCCTCGATATCGCGTTGCAGTTCGCCGCAGCGTTCACGCTCGTGCGGCTCATGACCTATGCGCTGCGGCTCATGATGGGACCGCGCTCGTGGTTCGTGCGCTGGGAGCGGCGTATCGCATGGGTCACCTGGCTCGTCCTCACGACCCAGCTCCTCGGCTGGTTCACTCCGGTGCGGCGCTTCCTCGACGATCTCGACCTTGCGCCCGGCGAGAACACGCACTTCAGTCTCTGGATGCTGATCGAGAGCATTGTCGTTGTGACGCTCTTCGTCGTGATCGCAAGCCTCGTGGCCGGCGCGATCGAGCGACGCGTGATGAAGTCCGCGAGCGTCGCGCTTTCGACGCGCATCGGCATCACCAAGGCCGTCAAGTTCGTGCTGGTAGGCCTGTCGATCCTGCTCGGCCTGAACGCCGCGCACGTCGATATCACGGCGCTCACCATACTGACTGGCGCCATCGGCCTTGGTCTCGGCTTCGGCCTGCAGAGCATCGCCGCCAATTTCGTCAGCGGCTTCGTGCTGCTCATCGACAAGTCGATCAAGCCGGGCGACGTCATCAGTTTCACCGGCCATACCGGAACCAGCACGGAAAACTTCGGCTGGGTGCAGGAGCTGCGCGGCCGCTGCGTCGTCGTGCGCGACCGCGATGGTGTCGAGACACTGGTACCGAACCAGAATCTCATCACCGGCCAGGTGATCAACTGGAGCTACTCCGACCGCAAGGTGCGCCTGAAGCTTCCGGTGCGCGTGAGCTACCAGGACGACCCCGAATTTGCGCTCGCGGTGCTGCTGCAATCGACGAGCTGCAACAACCGCATTCTCAACGACCCGCCGGCGGTTTCGCGCCTGATGGGTTTTGCCGATAACGGCATGGACCTCGAGCTCCGCTTCTGGATCGCGGATCCAGAAGGCGGCGTCAACAACGTGCGCTCCGATGTCAATCGCGCGATCTGGCGGCTCTTCAAGGAACATCGAATTACGATTCCCGTTGCGCAGCGTGAAGTGCGCGTGACCTCAACCACGAACTCGTTCGAGTCGGCCGCGACCGATCCGCCTCGCGCAGTCCCATGAGACGCTTCTGGGTCGCCGTTGCCGTCATCGCGATCGTCGTTGTCCTCATGCTTCTGCGCTCACGCCGCAAACCACCCCGCGAGTAGCGCACGTGGCCGTGATCGATATTCCCGAAGGCGACGTGGAGCTCGCATTTATCCGTTCGTCGGGCCCCGGCGGGCAGAACGTCAATAAGGTCGCAAGCGCCGTGCAGCTGCGCTTTGATCTCGCGGGGACGCGGGTGCTGAGCGACGCAGTGAAGGCGCGCTTGCGCAGGCTTGCGGGCCGCCGGCTGACGGACGATGGCGCCCTGCTGATCGTCGCGCGTGAAACCCGCAGCCAGGAGCAGAACCGCCGGCTGGCGTTCGAGCGCTTGCAGGAGCTCATTAGCCACGCGCTCATCGAACCGAAGCGACGCATCGCAACGCGGCCGAGCCGCGGCGCCAAGGAGCGCAGGCTCGAAACCAAACGCGTGGTGAAGAAGCACAAGGCGCACCGCGGGCGCGTGAGTTGGGACGACTGACATGCGCCGACTGATGAGGACTGCCGGATTCTTCGTTGGCGCGCTGCTGATTGCCGCTACTGCGGCCGTTGCCGCAACCATTGACGTCGCGCCGACTGCGCCCGCGCCCATGCAAGACCCACGAATTGCCGTGCAACTCAAAGCGCTCAGCTACCAATATGCGGTAACCGAGGACCAGGACTATCGGCTGATCATCCAGATCGCGGACGAGAAGCGCGCGCAAACGGTGGTCGTAAACTCCAACACTGAAGTTTACGACCAGGCGCAGATCCGCGAGGTCTGGTCAATCGCGCTGAAGGCCGTGAGCCCCATCGAGCCGGCGCTCGCCGAGCGTCTGCTCAAGGCCAACAACACCGTCAAGATGGGCGCTTGGCGCGAATGGCCAGGCGCCAAGGTCGGCGCAAGCCAGGAAATCTACATCGTGTTCGCGGCGCAGATCGACGCGAACGCGCCGCAGGAAGTGCTCGCGGCGACCATCCACCTTGTAAGTCAGACGGCGGATGCTCTCGAGAAGGAACTCGCGCAGCAGGACGATCACTGAGGCGAGTCTCGCTCGGCGTCGAAAGCCCGTTGGCGCAGCTCCGCATCCTGCCTGAGCCGGTGCTTCGCCACCCGGTGTGACGGCGTGTGCGGCAGAGAGTCCACGAGCACGACGAACCGCGGCACCTTCATCGGTGCAAGTTGACCTCGACACCAGGCGACAATTTCGCGTGGATCCGCCTTGGCATTCGGCTTTGCGACCGCGACGATCATGATTTCCTCTTCGCCGAGCTCCGCGGGTACGCCGATCGCGGCAGCCTCGAGGAGATCGGGATGCGTCGAGACAATGCGATCGAGTTCCGCGCCGGAAATATTTTCGCCGCGCTTGCGAATGATGTCCTTCTTGCGCGCGACGAAGGTGAAGAAGCCATCGTCGTCGGCCCGCACCAGGTCGCCGGTCAGAAACCAGCCGTCGCGAAACGACGCGGCCGTCTGTGCAGCATCGCGCAGATACTCTTTGAAGAGAATAGGCGTCTTCACCACGAGCTCGCCCACCTCGCCATTGGGAACGATGCGGCCCGTATCATCTGCAACGCGCATGGCGACAAAATCACCCGCGAAACGCGGATGCACCGCTGGCCGGCCGATGCTCGGCATCCTGTGCGGACCATGAAACGGATTGCAGGACGTACCCGGAATCTCCGTCATGCCGTAGCCGTCGATCAGTATCGGGACACGAAACTCATGCTGGAACACGTCGCGCAGCTCCGCGCTCAGGGGGCCGCCATAGATCTTTCGAATGCAGTGTGCCGCGTTGAACTCGGTGCGCGCTCTCTTGGCGAGGATGTTGCCCACCGCCGCGAGAAAGTTCACCTGCGTCGCACGCGTCGCCGCCGCGAGATTCCAGAATGCCGAGGCACTGAACGCCTTGGTGGTAATCAGTGTCGCGCCCGCCGCCAGCGCCCCGCCGAGCGAATAGAAAAGCGCGTTGATGTGAAAGAACGGCAGCACAGCCAGCAAGCGATCGCTCGGCTGCAAATACTGGCGCTCGACAAACGCTTCGGCAGCCAGCACATAGGTGCGGTGCGTGTGAACGACGCCTTTCGGATAGCCGGTGGTTCCCGACGTGTAGATCACGACCAGGGCATCGTCGGGCGCAATGTTTGCGAAGGCTTCGTTCGCAAGTCCGCTGGCGAGGCCGCTCAGGCGACTCATGACACCAGCCGCGTCGTTGGCCGCGGCGCCGAGCTCGGCGAGATTCAGGAGACCCGGTGCCGACGCCAGCGTAGCCGCCACCTTAGCCACGCGGGCGAGATCGGCCGGTTGGCAAACGATGTCCCGCGCGCCGCAATGCTTGAGCAGATATTCGAGCTCCGCATCCGTCGCCTGCGGATTGAGCGGAACGAAGATCGCACCGAGACGTGCAGCTGCGAGAAATACCAGGATGCTGAGGTCGCTGTTGGTCGAGACGAGCGCGATGGCGTCGCCCTTGCGAGTGCCGCGCTTCGCCAGCGCCCGGGCGAGCAATTCAACTGCCGCCGACAGCGTATCGAAGGTCCAGACGCGTTGTTCGAATTCCAGCGCCGGACGCTCGCGCGCGACCGCGCGTCGCGTTTCGAGCAACGACGGAACGGTATTGTCGTGATCGGGATAGAGCGCGAGCACCTCGGCCGGGGAAAGTTCGACGGTCATCTAGGCGAGCGAGCAGTAGTCACGCATCAGTTCGCGTGACCATTCAACGTAGCCGAGCGGCCCGATCTGAATCACGTCTTGCTCTCGCCCATCAATGCCAGCTGATTGCCGTCGGGGTCCGTGAACTCGGCGAGCCAGAGCTGCGACTGCGGCGTGCGGTGTACGACATGGGGCTCAGCCTTGAACTGGACCCCTTGCGCATTGAGCGAAGCATAGACGGCGTGAATATCGGGCACCTGAAAATAGATCGCCGAGCCTCTCTGCGCGGCAAGACCGGCAGGTAAGACGCCCACCAGGAGCCGCACTCCGCCGCAGTTGAAGAATGCCATTTGGGGTGGCGCGGAAAACAGATGGGGAATGCCGAGCGTGTCGCGATAGAACGCGACGCCCTTGTCGAAGTCGCTGACCGGGATCATCAGCTGCGCAACTTTCGCATCCGCAAGGTTCATGTGACTGTTCTTTGAAGTATCGGAGTATGCGCCGCTCATTCGGCGGCGACGGCGGTGAGACGCGCTCTGTCGACATAGAGCACAAGCACCGTAACCGCAGCCATGGAAGCGGTGACCGTCCAATCGAGCGCTGCAAGGTAATAGGAGGTCGCCACGAGATTGAAGCTTGCATGAAATACCGAGGTGACGATGGCGCTGCGCGTGCGCGCGAAGAGCCAGCACAAAAGGAAATTCGCGACCATGATCTGCACGGTGAATTGCGCAATCGCAAGGAACCCGTCTCTGTTGAATTGCAGATACGGACTGGCAAGGAGTTTCGGGTAGTGCCACACGGCCCACAGGACCCCAAGCAAGGTGGCTGCCACCCAGAAACCACGGCCGCGCCACAGCTTGGGCAGCGCGAAGGCGCGCCATCCGGCTTCCTCGCCGAAGGCGAGCACGAGCCAGGCAACGCCGAAAAGCGCAAGTTCAGGACTGACCCAGAGCTTCGGCAGCGGGCGCCCGAGCGAGAAGTCAAGCGCAAAGGCGATTGCGAGAATGATCCACGGCAGCGCCGCGGCAAGGAGATACCACGACGCAGCGACACGCACCCGGAATGCGCGCGCGAGCCACGGCGCCCGCTCAGCTGATCCGCGGGTCACCCACCACGCGGCGATGATCGGCGCGACACCAATCAACCACTGCGCAGGCTGCGGCAGAAAACGCGGGATAACACCTTGCGCCTGGAGCGCAAACGGAATCGTGATCAGCCAGCAAAGGGCGAACGCAATGACGAAGAATCGCAGCAACATGAGGCGACCGCGGAAGATGCCGGCTACTGAGCGCGCTCGATGTCCCTGATCACGCCATCGACGATCGT
>JBGPLJ010000135.1:0-8992 GCA_041486385.1 Steroidobacteraceae bacterium | reverse complement strand
TAGAGCGTCTGCTTGATGGCGAGCACGTGCGGATCGGCCGCGGCCTGGCGCAGGAAGTCGACGACGGGTCCGAAGGATTCGAACGGGTGATGCAGCAGAATGTCGCGAGTGCGAATTGCGGCAAACAGGTCTTCGACGCCCCGCAATTCACGCGGCACGCCCGGAGTGAAGGGCGCGTATTTGAGATCCGGCCGGTCGATGAGATCGTAGAGCGCCATCAAACGATTGAGATTGACCGGGCCCTGCACCTGGAACAAATCCTGGCGCGCGAGCGAGAACTGATCGAGGAGAAACTCGATCATGTCCTGCGGGCAGTCATAGGCGGTCTCGAGCCGTACCTCATCACCGTAGCGGCGCGAGGCGAGTTCGCCCTTCACGGCGCGCAGCAGATCCTCGGCGTCGTCTTCCTCCACCAGCAGGTCGCTGTCGCGGGTGACGCGAAACTGGTAGCAGCCTTCGACGTTCAGTCCCGGGAAGAGCTCGGCGACGAAAGTCTCGATGATGGTTGAGAGATAGACGAGCTGGGCCGGGGCGTTGGGGGCCGTCGGCAGCGCCAGGATGCGTGGCAGGGAGCGCGGTGCCTGCAGTACGACCAGATTGCCGCGGCGACCGAACGCGTCCGTGCCCGAGAGGCGCACGATGAAATTCAGGCTCTTGTTCTGGATGCGTGGAAAGGGGTGCGCGGGATCCAGGGCGAGGGGGCTCAGCACCGGTTCGACCTGGTCGTTGAAATAGCTGCGCAGGAAGCCGAGCTGCCATGGCGTCCAGCGGCCCGGCTGCAGAATCGTGATGCCGGCGGCGGCGAGCGCGGGCTGAATCTCGGCGTTGAGAATGCGGTACTGCTCGGTGATCAGCCGCGTCGCGCGTTCGTGGATCGCGCTGAGCTGTTCGCGCACGCCCAGGCCGTCCGCGCCGGGCGCAGTGGAGCCTGCATTGGCGCGCTGCTTCAGACCGGCGACACGGATTTCAAAGAACTCATCGAGATTGCTGCACGAGATCGCGAGAAAGCGCACGCGCTCAAGGAGCGGCGTCGCCGGATCCTTCGCCTGCTCGAGCACGCGCTGATTGAATTCGAGAAAACTCAGCTCGCGATTGATGTAGTTCGCAGGGAGCCGGAGTCTCTCGGCGAGCGGCTCGTCGTGCATCGGCGGGTGCCTGGGCGGTAAGTCGTGGCGCAGCATGCTCGACGGCCGGTGTGACAGAGAAATGACAGTATCGACCTTAGCCGCTTCGGGTGTCGAAACACCGATCGAATTCACAATATGTGAGACCGATGTCATTTGGGCTGGTACCGGGCCCTCAGTCTGTGGGCCGCAGCAACTCGTTGAGCGAGGTCTTGGCCCGGGTTGCGGCATCGACGCGCTTCACGATGACCGCGCAATAGAGGCTGTATTTGCCATCGGTGGACGGAAGGCTGCCCGAAACGACCACGGACCCCGGCGGTACGCGCCCGTAGGAAATCTGTCCGGTGGCCCGATCGTAGATGCGCGTGCTTTGCCCGAGATACACGCCCATCGATATGACTGAGCCCGCGCCCACGATCACACCTTCGACGACTTCCGAACGCGCGCCGATGAAGCAATCGTCTTCGATGATGGTGGGACTCGCCTGCAGCGGTTCGAGCACGCCGCCTATGCCAGCGCCACCCGAGAGGTGCACGTTGCGGCCGATCTGCGCGCAGGAGCCGACAGTGGCCCACGTGTCAATCAGTGTGCCGCTCGCGACGTACGCGCCGACATTCACGTAACTCGGCATCAATACGACGCCCGGCGCGAGGTACGCGCCCCTGCGCACGACCGCGTGCGGCACGACGCGTACGCCTGAGGCGCGAAACTCGGCGTCATCCGTCGCCGCAAATTTGAGCGGCGCCTTGTCATAGAAGCGCGTGAAGCCCGCATCCATCACGGTGTTGGCGTTGATGCGAAACGACAGCAGGACCGCTTTCTTCAGCCACTCATTGACGCGCCAGGCGCCGTCTTGCGGTTCAGCGACACGCGCTGCGCCTCGATCGAGGAGTTCGATCGTGTTGTTTATCGCGCGCCGGACGTCATCTGGACAGTCTTCCGGTGAGAGCTCGGCGCGCCGCTCGAAGGCGGACTCGACCAGTGTACGTATGTCCGCGTGCTTCATTGTTCCTGACTCAACTATTTTCCCTGGATAAAATCGCGGATGCGCAGGGCCGCTTCGACACATTCCTCGACCCCGGCCACCAATGAGATGCGCACCCGTCCGCGTCCTGGATTGGCGCCGTTCACGTCGCGCGCGAGGTACGAGCCGGGCAGGGTGGTGAGATTCTTGCTGCCATAGAGATCGCGCACGAAGACTTCATCGTCGCCCCCGACATCCGGCCAAAGATAGAACGCCGCGGGTGGCCGCGTCACCTGCATGACGGGTTCGAGAATTGGCAGCACGCGATCGAATTTCTCCCGGTAGAGGCGGCGGTTGGCGACGGTATGCGAGTCGTCGTTCCAGGCGGGAACGCTCGCGAGTTGCGTCGGCAGCGGCACGGCGCAACCGTGATAAGTGCGATAGCGGCGAAACGCCTTGATAAGCGCGGGATCGCCCGCGACGAAGCCCGACCGCAGCCCCGGAACGCTCGATCGTTTCGAGAGGCTGTGGAAGACGACACAACCCTGAGCGCGGTCGCGGCCACTCGCAACGCATGCGTTGATGAGGCTCGGGGGTGGCTGCGATTCGTCGAGATAGATATCCGCATAGCATTCGTCGGACGCGACGATGAATCCGTAGCGATCTGCTATGGAGAGCGCACGGCTGAGATACTCCACGCTCATCACGGCGCCGCTTGGATTCCCCGGCGTGCAGAGAAAGAGGAGCTGGCAGCGCTTCCAGACGTCGGCAGACACGGCGTCGAGGTCCGGCAGGTATCCCGATCCAACCGGCGCCGCGATGAAATGCGGTTCCGCCCCGGCCAGGTACGCGGCGCCTTCATAGATTTGATAGAAGGGATTGGGCATCACGACCAGCGGCTGCTTGCGCGCGTCAATCGCTGTCTGCACGAATGAGAAGAGTCCTTCGCGCGTACCGCTCACCGGCAGCACCGCCGAGTCCGGATCAATACAGCCTGACGGCAGGCCGTAACGGCGTTCGAGCCAGCGCGCGGCCGCCGTTCTGAGTTCAGGAATTCCGGCGGTCGAAGGGTAACTGCCGAGACCGGCCAGTGCCTCGGTCAGCGCCTGGACAATGAACGCGGGCGGTGCATGCCGCGGCTCGCCGATCGACAGGCCGATGTGCCTGAGATGCGCCGGCGGCCGTTGTCCAGCTGTCAGTTCCTGCAGGCGTTCGAAGGGATACGGGTGCAGCCGATCAAGCGCAGGATTCATCGGCCCAAACCCGCGCAATTCGTGAACCGGCGAGCGCCCTCTTGGAGCTCCGGTCGGGGAGGTCCTTTCGGGAGCGTGAAAAACAGGACGTTTTTCTCGCAGCCCCCATGGATGGGTTTACGGCGGTCCCGAAAGGACCTCCCCGATCGGAGCTCACCCTGCCGTCGATACTGAACGTTCATGAATGGTGCGAGCTGATCTCAGCCGCGTCGATCGAGCGCGTCGATGAGCCGCCCCGCGAGTTTCTGGCAGGCCGCCTCGTTGAGTGACCGGCTATCTTCATTCGTGAGATAGAACATGTCTTCCGCGCGCTCGCCGACCGTCATGATGCGGGCGCCGTGGATGTCGACCTTTTCCGCCATGAAGATCCGGCCCACCGCGGACAGCAGGCCCGGTCGGTCGCCGGCGATGAGTTCGAGATTGGTCCGGTCGTTGCGCGCATCGTGACTGAAGTTCACCTGGGTCGCGGTCGCGAACAGCCGCACCTGACGCGGTGCGCGCCGCGTCACGGTCAGCTCCGCGCCGTCCGGCTGATTGAGGTTGTTGATGAGAGAGCTCTCGATCTCGCGCAAGCGATCCGGGTCGGTGATCGTGCTGCCGTTGCCCTCGAGCACGAGGTAGATCTCGACACTGAAGCCATTCGCCGTCGGTGTGATGCGCGCGTCCACGATCGTGAGCCCGAGCTGATCGAGAACGGCGGTCGTCCGCGCGAAGCTGTGCTGCCGATGCGGCGTATAGGTGAAGATGGCAGTGCCGCCGCGCTCCATCTGCGAGCGCACGCTGACCAGCGGCTCACCGCTCGAGGCGTCGAAGTCCGCGAGCAGCGCCGTGTGCCAGGCAATCTCCTCGGGCGTATGCTTGAGAAAATAGGCATCGGTGAAATTCTTCCACACGTGCTGCACGGCGGACGGCGCGACCTTGGCCTGCGCGAGCAGTTCGTGCGCCGTGCCCTGCGTCTCCGCGATCAGCTCTTCCTGGTCGATCGGGCTTTCGAGTCCACGGCGCAGGGCGCGCTTCGTGCGTTCATAGAACTCCTCGAAGAGCGAGGCTTTCCAGGAATTCCAGAGCTTGGGATTCGTGCCCCGGACGTCGGCGACGGTCAGCAGGTAGAGATGATCGAGGTGAGTCTGGTCGCCCACCATGTGCGCGAACGCATGAATCACTTCCGGGTCGCTCGTATCCTTCTTCTGCGCCGTGATCGACAGCTGCAGGTGGTGACTCACGAGCCACGCGACGAGGCGGGCGTCGTAACGGCCGAGGCCCTGTTCCAGGCAGAATGCTTCCGCATCGACCGCGCCGAGCTCCGAATGATCGCCGCCGCGGCCCTTCGCGATGTCGTGAAAGAGCGCCGCCAGATAGACGAGCTCGGGCCGCGGCAGTGCCCGCATGATGCGCGACAATGACGGAAACTCGTGGTCGTACTTGGGGATCGCGAAGCGCCTGAGATTGCTCACGACGAAGAGCGTGTGCGCATCGACCGTGTAGGCATGGAAGAGGTCGTACTGCATGCGGCCCACGATCCGGCCGAACGCCGGGATGTAGCGGCCGAGCACGCCGTAGAGATTCATGCGCCTGAGTTCATGCGTGACGCCCTGCGGCGCGCGCAGGATCTCGATGAAGAGCCGGTGGTGGCGCGGGTTCTGGCGAAATTCCTCGTCGATCAGCCAGAGATTGCGGCCGACCAGACGGATGGTTTCGGCGCGCACGCCGCGCACCTCGGGGTGCTGTTCAAGCAGAGCGAAGAGTTCGAGCAACGCGCCCGGACTGCGCGAGAAGACCTCGGCGTTCGTGACCTCGAGGTATTCATTGCGGATCTGAAAGCGCGCGTTGAGCGGCACCGGCGATGAACTCTTCTGCAGGGTCGCCTCACGGAACAGCTGCAGCAGCAGCTCGTTCAGGAGGCTCACGTCCATCACCGTGCGATAGTAGCGCTGCATGAACTGCTCGACCGCGAGCGTGTAGGTCGCGTCTTCGTAGCCGAAGAGCCCTGCGAGCTTCACCTGGTGATCGAAGAGCAGCCGATCCTCGCGGCGTCCGGTCGTCATGTGCAGGGCGAAGCGGACTTTCCACAGAAAGGCTTGCGCGTTCTTGAGTTTGCGCAGCTCATTGGCCGTCAGGTATCCGTGTTTGACGAGCTCATCGAGCGTGTCGGTGCCGAAGTGACGTTTCGCGACCCAGCCGATGGTCTGGATGTCGCGCAGGCCCCCGGGGCTCGTCTTGACGTTCGGTTCCAGGTTGTAGGCGGTGTCGTGATGGCGCGCGTGGCGCGCCTGTTGCTCCTTGACCTTCGCCTCGAAAAATTCGGCCGAGGACCACAGCGACTCCGGCGCGAGCGCGCGTCGCATCGCATTGAACAGCATCTCTGGCCCCGCCAGGAGACGCGCTTCGAACAGTGTCGAGGCCGTGCTGATGTCCGCAAGACTTTCGCGCTGGCAATCGTCGATCGTGCGCACGCTGTGGCCGATCTCGAGGCCCATGTCCCAGAGTCCGGCCAAAAACTTCTCGAGCCCTTGCTGCCAGGCGGTCGATTCGGTTTTCGGCACCAGAATCAGGACGTCGATGTCGGAGGCCGGATGCAGCTCGCCGCGGCCGTAGCCGCCCACTGCAATGAGGGCGAGTTCCCGTGTCGCCGGACTCGCGTCATGAGTCCAGGCTGCGATCAGGAGTGCATCCACCAGCCGCGCACGATCACGCACCAGCTGCTCGACCGGTTCATCGCGCTGGAAACGCTCCCGCAGTTCCTTGTCGCCCTGCTCGAGCGTTGCGCGAAACGCCGCGAGCGAGTACGCGCCAGCCGCGAGTCGCGCGGCAATCGTCTCGAGGTATAGCCAATGCGTTTCCGCCGAGGGCGGAGCCGCGCCGTCTTCGGCTTCGTCCGGGGTCACCGCGTTCATGGTGAGTGTTCTGGCAGGGCGGCGATGTGTTGCAAGCGGCTGCGACGCCAAGCGTCAGGCCCGGTCAGCGGCGCCGAGCGTCAGCACGTCGAAGCCGGTGGGAGTGACAAGAATCGTGTGCTCCCATTGTGCGGAGAGTGAGTGATCGCGCGTGACGACCGTCCACCCATCGGGCAGCACGCGCGTCGCCGCCTTGCCCGCGTTGACCATGGGCTCGATGGTGAAAGTCATGCCGGCAACCAGCTCATCGAGCGTGCCCGCGCGGCCGTAATGCAGAACCTGGGGGTCTTCGTGGTAGACGCGGCCGATGCCGTGACCGCAGTACTCGCGCACCACGGAAAAGCCATGGCCCTCGACGTGGGTCTGGATTGCATGGCCGATGTCGCCGAGACGCGCGCCCGGCCGCACCTTGCGGATGGCGTGCCACATGGCCTCGAAACAGACCTCGGTCAGGCGCTGCGCCAGAATGGGGGGCTTACCGACGTAGTACATGCGGCTCGTGTCGCCATGGAACCCGTCTTTGATGACGGTCACGTCGATATTGAGGATATCGCCGCCCTTCAGGGCCTTGTCGCTCGGAATGCCGTGGCAGACGACATGATTGACCGACGTGCAGAGCGTCTTTGGGAAGCCCTTGTAGCCGACATTCGCGGGGATGGCCTGTTGCGTCGTGACGATGAAGTCATGGCACAGGCGATCGAGCTCCTCGGTCGTGACTCCCGGTGCGATGTGCGCGCCGATCATGTCGAGCACGTCGGCTGCCAGCGCTCCGGCTACCCGCATCTTTTGCTGGTCGTCCGGGGTCTTGATGGTGAATTTGCGGGGTCTGACGGGGGCATCCATGGCGAGCTCTCAAAATCCGCTAACGCGTTGTTTCGCTAGCCTCTGCATGGTATAAAGCGCGGCCTTTTTTGGCAAACAACCCACACGCGAGCCGTCACGAGCGGAGGGGTGTCGGGAGGATGGCCTGTCCAACCTCTTCGATTTCCGCCCGGGGCCCGCGGAGGCACAACCCCCAAGGAGTATTTACATGGCCAGCGTGTCCATGCGACAGATGCTGGAAGCGGGTGTTCACTTCGGACATCAGACCCGCTTCTGGAACCCGAAAATGGAACCGTTCATTTTCGGCGAAAGAAACAAGATTCATATCATCAACCTCGAGAAGACGCAGCCCATGTACGTGCAGGCTGCAAACTTCGTCAAGCAGGTTATCGCGGACGGCGGCAAGGTGCTGTTCGTCGGGACCAAGCGCTCGGCGCGCGATGCAGTGCAGAAAGAAGCGCAGCGTTGCGGCATGCCTTACGTCAACCAGCGCTGGCTTGGGGGCATGCTCACGAACTTCAAGACCATCCGCCAGTCCATCAAGCGGTTGACCGAGATTGAAGAACTCGAGACGAGCGGAATGCTCGAGAAGCGCGGCAAGAAAGAAGCACAGATGCTGCGCCGTGAGATGGAAAAGCTCCTGAAGAGCCTCGGTGGCATCAAGGAGATGGGCTCGCTCCCCGACATCATGTTCGTGATCGATGTCGGCCACGAGAACATCGCCGTGCACGAAGCCCGCAAGCTCGGTATTCCGGTGGTTGCGGTCGTCGACACCAATTGTTCGCCGGAAGGCATCGACTACGTCGTGCCCGGCAACGATGACGCGATGCGCGCCATTCAACTGTATGCGTCGGGCATAGCCGAGGCAGTGCTCGAGGGCAAGTCCGCAATGCCGGAAGTGCCCGCGGGCGAAGACGAATTCGTTGAGCTCGACGAAGAGGGCAATCCGCGCAAGAAGGGTGCGCCAAAGCGCAAGAGCGCGGCGAACGTCCGCAAGAAAGCGCCCGCCAAGCGCAAGTCGCTCGCGCCGAAGCTCCCGGAAGGCGAGGCGGAGGTCGACGTCGAAGAGATCGTCGACATCGACGAGGCCGATCCGACCGGCGAGAAGTTCATGGCGGCACGGGCAGCGGCACGGCGCAACAAGCCCGCCGTAGCACCCGCCGCAGCACCCGCCGGCGCCCCGACGGCGGCTGCTGGCGCCGCGGTGCCTGAGGTTGCCGCTCCGGCGACCGACAAGACATAGGGTTTCGTGACTATGGTTACTGCAGAGCTGGTCAAACAACTGCGCGAGCGCACGGGCGCCGGCATGATGGAATGCAAGAAGGCGCTGGTTGCCACGAATGGCGACGCGGACGCGGCCGCGGAGCAGCTGCGCATGCAGGGGCTCGCCAAGGCCGACAAGAAAGCATCGCGCATCGCCGCTGAAGGCACGCTCGTCATCGAGCGCGCAGGCCTGCGTGCGGTCATGGTGGAAGTGAATTGCGAGACGGATTTCGTCGCCAAGCACGACGATTTCCAGCAGTTCGCGCGCACCGTTGCGAGCGCGGCGCTTGCCCAGAAGGTGACGGAGGTTGCCGACTTGCTGGCGCGCCCCGGAGCGTCAGGTGGCACGCTCGAAGATGCCCGCAAGGCGCTGGTCGCGAAGATCGGCGAGAACATCAGCGTGCGCCGCATCGCGGCGGTGGAAGCGCCGACAGCACTGGGGGCGTACCTGCACGGCTCGCGTATCGGGTGTCTGGTCGCTTTGCGGGGCGGCACGGATGAGCTCGGCCGCGACCTCGCAATGCACGCCGCGGCGATGAATCCCGACTACGTGAGCGCAGCCGAAGTGCCGGCCGAGATCCTGGCCAAGGAGCGGGAGATCTTCGCGGAACAGGTGAAGGGCGAGCAGAAGCCGCCGGACATCCTCGCCAAGATGGTCGAAGGGAAGCTGCG
>JBGPLJ010000134.1:0-8996 GCA_041486385.1 Steroidobacteraceae bacterium | reverse complement strand
TCGGGGATTCCTTCTTTTCGTTCATCAGAAAACGCCGCAGTGCGGCCGTTGGCGAGCCGACGGCGCGCAGACCTTGCCGCGGCTCGACGCTGTCGGCTCGCCCGGCCGCGCAAGGCTCGCAAGAAATACCGAGCGGTCCGCCGCCGGAATTTCTTATGCGCGTTTTCTCATGAACGAAAAGAAGGAATCCCCGGAACGGCCGCCGACAGTGCTATTTCGGCTGCATCCGAATGGCGCCATCGAGCCGGATCGTCTCGCCATTCAACATCCGATTCTCGAAGATCGCCGCAACGAGCTGCGCGTATTCCTCGGGCTTGCCGAAGCGCGACGGAAACGGCACCTGGTTCGCGAGCGACTGCTGCAGATCCGGCTTCATCCCCGACGCCATCGGCGTCATGAAGATTCCGGGCGCGATCGCCATCACACGGATACCGAACTGCGCGAGCTCGCGTGCGAGCGGCAACACCATTCCCATCACACCCGCTTTCGTCGCGGAGTACGCGACCTGGCCGATCTGACCTTCGAACGCAGCGACCGAAGAGGTGTGAATCAGCAAGCCGCGCTCGCCATCCGCGCCCGGCGCATTTGCCTGCATCAGCGCGGCCGCCGCCTTGTCGACGAGAAAGGTGCCGATGAGATTGATGTGCACGGTCTTGATGAAGACTTCGCCCGGCATCGGCCCCTCGCGACCGAGCATGCGGCCGGCGCCGATCACGCCCGCGCAATTGACGAGCAGATTGAGTCCGCCCATGCGTTGATGCGCGCTCACGACCGCCGACTTCGTTTCGTTCTCGCTGGTGACATCGCAATGAACGAATGCGGCGTTCGCGCCGAGTCGCGCCGCGGCCGCCTGGCCGGGCGCGTCCTGCACATCGAGTATTGTTGCGCGTCCGCCAGCGGCGATAACGCTTTCGACGACGGCGAGGCCGAGGCCCGAGGCGCCGCCGGTGACAATAGCTTTGGCATCGCTCAATTTCATTTTCCGGATCCTTGCGGCCACCAGTCGGGATTTCGTTTGTCGAGAAATGCGCGCATGCCTGCGCGACCTTCGTCGCTCATCCGCAGGCGTGCAAGCCGGTGTGCGGTGCTGAGGCGCAGGGCTTCGCCGGCGCCCTGCGCAGCACGCACTTCCGCAATGAGTTCCTTGCACTCGCGCAAGGCCTGCGGCCCGGCCTTGAGCAGCAGATCCACATGCGCGGCGATGCGTTCGTCGAGCAGTGTTGCGTCGCAGGCTTCGTGCAGTAACTGCGCATCGACCGCAGTCTGCGCGTTGATGGGCTCCGCCGTCAGCAGGTAGCGGCGCGCCAGCCGGGGGCCGATAGCCGCCACGACGTAGGGCGATATCGTCGCGGGGACGAGTCCCAGGCGCACCTCGGTCAATGCGAAACGCGCTTCGTTGACCGCGATCGCGATATCACAGCAGGCGATCAGTCCCACGCCGCCGCCGTATGCCGATCCTTGGACGCGCGCGAGGGTTGGCTTCGGCAAACCGTCGAGCGTTGCGAGCAGTTCCGCCAGCGCGTGCGCGTCGGCAAGATTCGACTCGGCATCGAGCGTTGCCATGTGCTTCATCCACTCAAGATCGGCGCCCGCACAAAACGTCCGGCCGACGCCCGTGATGACGACAACGCGCACATGCGCATCGTGGGCAAGATCGATGAGGTGCGCATGCAGCCGCGCGATGGTTTCGGCGTCAAACGCGTTGTGCTTCTCGGGCCGGTTGAGCGTGAGTTGCGCGACGCCGCGGGCGTCGATCGTGCTCAAAACGCGCGCGGCCGTGCTCATGGGAGCTCAGACGATCTCGACCGCGATGGCCGTGGCTTCGCCGCCGCCGATGCAAAGCGAGGCGATGCCGCGCTTCAGGCCGCGCGCCCTTAGAGCGTGCAGCAGCGTTGTCGTGATGCGCGCGCCGGTTGCACCGATCGGATGGCCGAGCGCGCAGGCACCGCCGTTGACGTTCACCCGCGCATGATCGATGCCGACGTCGTGCATCGCGGCCATCGTCACGCAGGCGAATGCCTCGTTGATCTCATAGAGATCGACATCGCCCGCGCGCCAGCCCGTTTTCTCGAGGACCTTGCGAATTGCTCCCACCGGCGCCGTCGTGAACCAGGCCGGCTCCTGCGCGAAGCTGCCGTAGGCGATGATGCGGGCAAGCGGTTTCAGTCCGCGACTCTTCACCGTCGACTCGCTCACCAGCACGAGCGCCGCCGCTCCGTCGGCAATCGACGATGAGCTGGCCGCGGTGACCGTGCCGTCCTTCTTGAAGGCGGGCTTCAACGTCGGGATCTTGCTGATGTCGCAGTTGAAAGGCGTCTCGTCACGATCGACGACGACCTCACCCTTGCGCGACTTGATCGTGACCGGAGTGACTTCGCCTTTGAATGCACCTGCGGCAATTGCAGCGAGCGCGCGTCGCACGGACTCGGCAGCGAAGCTGTCCTGAGCGTCGCGCGTGAAACCGTACTTGGCTGAAGTCGCTTCAGCGAACGTGCCCATGAGCTGCCCATCCCACGGACTCTGCAGTCCGTCGGTGAACATGTGATCGAGGACTTCGCCGGGACCCATGCGATAGCCCGCCCGCGCCTTCGGCAGCAGGTACGGGGCATTCGTCATCGACTCGAGCCCGCCGGCAAGCACAATCTCGGCATCGCCCGTGCGCAGCTGATCGGACGCCAGCATGATGGCTTTGAGTCCGGAGCCGCACATCTTGTTGACAGTGGTCGACGGCGTTCCGGTCGGAATGCCAGCACCGAGCGCCGCCTGACGAGCGGGCGCCTGCCCGAGGCCGGCGGGCAAGACGCAGCCGAAGATGACTTCCTGCATGTCCGCAGGCTTGAGACCCGAGTCCGCAATCGCAGCGGCCGCCGCGGCCGCTCCGAGCTGCGTGGCTGTCGCCGAACTCAGTGCACCCTGAAATGCTCCGATGGGTGTACGCCGCGCGGAGACGATGTAGACCGCTTCCTGAGACATGGCATTCGGCTCCAAAAACAGGGCGGCGGATTATACACGCGGACGTGCGCCGGGAGCCGAACGTCGCCAGGGGCGGTGTCAGCGTCCGGCGCCGTGTGCTGCACGGTCAGAGACGGCGGATTCGTCCGATCGACTGGATCCGTTCCTCGGCGAGGCGATCCGCGGCTTGCCAAGATGGAATGGAATCGCGGGCGGCGCGGTCGAAGATGCGCCGCATGATGCCGCCGATCGTCGCGACCCGGTGGCGCGCGCGCTCATCGCTGTAGCCCTCGAGTTCGACCGCGAGGTTCATGAGGCTCCCGGCGTTGATCGCGTAGTCCGGCGCATAGAGGATGCCGCGTTTCTCGAGCTCGGTTGCGCATTCGTTCGACTCGAGCTGATTGTTGGCGCCGCCCGCGACAATCTGGCACTTGAAGCGCGGTACCGTTTCTTCATTGATCACGCCGCCCATGGCGCACGGGGCGAAGACGGTCGCGTCGACATCGTAGATCTGGTGCATCGGCACCGCCTCGGTGCGGGTTTCATCGACCACCTGCTCGACGCGTTCCTGATTGATGTCCGCGACGAAAACCTTCGCACCCGCGGTGCGCAGCAACTGCACCAGGTGATAGCCGACTCCGCCGACGCCCTGCACGGCGTAGCTCGCCTTGCCGATCTCGCTGTGACCGAAGCGCCGCTCGAGACAGGCGCGAATGCCATGCAGGGTTCCAAGCGCGGTGAAGGGGGAGGGATCGCCGCTGCCGCCGTGCACGGGGTGCACACCGAGGACACGATCGGTCTCCTGTCGTATGCAATCCATGTCATCGACGGTTGTGCCGACGTCCTCCATCGCGATGAATCGATTGCCGAGCGACCCGATCGAGCGTCCGACGGCGCGCAGCAGCGCCTCGCTCTTGTCCTGCTCCGGATTGCCGATCAGTACGGCCTTGCCGCCGCCCAGATTGAGTCCCGCGAGCGCCGTGCGGTACGTCATCGCGCGCGAACTCTTCAGAATGTCGCGCAGAGCCTCGTCCTCATGCGCGTACGGCCACATGCGCAGGCCGCCGATCGCGGGTCCGAGCACCGTGCTGTGGATTGCGACGATGCATTTGAGACCGCTCCCGCGGTCGGAGAAATACACGATTTGCTCGTGTCCGTGCTCGCCGATCGATTCGAGTAAGTGCATGTTCAGGAATCCCCTTTCACTGCAAGGTCGGGCTCGCCGAGCGCGGCCAGGATGTCCTTGCGGCAGCGATCGCGCAGGCGATTCGCTGCTTCGCGATCGCTCCCGGACGGCTCCAGCACCTCGATGAAGTCGACGGTGATCGAACCTGGCGCGGGCAGCAGCCGGTGCGCCGGCAGGATCGCGCGAGCGCCGCGGATCACCGCAGGGACCACTGGCCAGCCCATGCGTGCCGCGGTCGTGAATGCGCCGGTGTGAAATCGCAGCAGCCCACGCTCGCGCGAGAACGTTCCTTCCGGAAAGAAGGCGAGCGCCTGGCCGCGCTGCGCGGCCCGCAGAACGCGCCGCGCATCGAGGGCTCCCTTGTGCCGATCGAAGCGTTCCACGAATTCCGAGCCGATGCGCTGCAACAGCCAATTGGCGAGTGGCACGCTATTCATCTCTTTCTTGATGACGAAACTGAAGCGCGGCGGTAGCACGGCTGCCATCACCAGCCCGTCAATGTAGCTGGTGTGATTGGCCACCACGATGCAGGCTGAATTGGGTATTCGTCCAGCATTCAAAACCCGGCACCGCGTTGCGGTAACCCACAGGTAAATCCATGCGCCTGCGCGCACGACCGCCCGACGCGCGGCAATGCCGGGCATTGGCAGCACCAACACCAGAGCCAGGATCGCAACCAGGAAGAACACCAGCCAGCAGAACACGCCGTAGACGCGCTGCGGTAATCCTCTCAGTAGGCGGATCACTCTGGCATTGCTCGGTAACCGGCGTTCGCCAGCTCGGCGTCACGCGTTCTGTGAACTGGTTCTCTTTATGTTAATAGCTCAAATGTTCTGTGAGACTTGTCACGCAAGGGGGGGTACCCCAAACGCATACTGCCCCGGCATTTTGCTCGATCGAAGTTGTGTGTGCACGCGCGTTGCAGCGGTCGCCCCGTCAATGCGTGCGGCATCCAATGGAGTCGCATGAGTTCAGCTGTGAAAAGCTCGCTGCACGTCAAGACACGTGATCCCGCCACGCTCCGCACGCCGGAGAATACGGATCCGACAGTCAGCCGTTTTCTCGACGCGGTGTGGATGGAGCGGGGCCTGTCGGCCAATACGCTCGCAGCCTACCGCGCGGACCTGAACGCGCTTGCGCGCTGGCTCGCCGAGAAACAGATTCCGATTGCGCGTACGACGCGCAACGACCTGCTTGCCTTCATCGCATGGCGCGTCGAGAGGGGCGCGCGGCCCCGTTCCACGGCCCGCCAGCTCTCGAGTTTCCGCCGCTTCTTCCGCTACCTCGTCCGCGACGGGGGTTTGAAGGAAGACCCGACCACGCAGATCGCCATGCCGAAGATCGGCCGCTCGCTTCCGAAGTCGCTGACCGAAGGCGAAGTCGAATCGCTCCTCAACGCGCCGCTCGTAACCGACCCGCTCGGCCACCGCGACCGCACCATGCTTGAAGTGCTGTACGCGACGGGCCTGCGCGTCACGGAGCTCGTGAACCTGCGGCACAACCAGGTGAACATGAACCAGGGCGTGCTGCGCATCGTCGGCAAAGGCAACCGCGAGCGCCTCATTCCGCTCGGCGAAGAATCGATCCGCTGGCTGAATCAGTTCGTACAGGGCCCGCGCACCGAAATCCTGCTCGAACGGCAAACCGACTTTCTCTTTCCGACGCGTCGCGGCGACAAGATGACGCGCCAGGCCTTCTGGCACATCATCAAGCGCTATGCGCGCAAGGCGGGCATCGACAAGGATCTGTCGCCGCACACCCTGCGCCACGCGTTCGCTACGCACCTGCTCAACCACGGCGCGGATCTGCGCGTCGTGCAGATGCTGCTCGGTCACTCGGACCTTTCGACCACGCAGATCTACACCCACGTTGCCCGCGAGCGCATGAAAGAGCTGCATTCGCAGCATCATCCGCGGGGCTGAGGGGTTCGACAGGCGTTGTGAGCGCGCGCCGGAGCCGGCGGCGTGTCCTTGCGAATTTCCTCTGCTAGACTCGCGCCGCCCGCGCCTTTTGGGGCGCCTTGAAAGAACCAAACCCCGACCACACTGTCGAACGAGCTGCCCGCCGGTCCCTGGAGCTATCCGTCATGGTTCTCACACGTACTCTCGCTCTCTCTCTATGCGGCTGCCTGCTGTCGCTCTCGGGACCGCTCTACGGCGCAACCGCCACCGCTCCCGCCACAACGCCTGCAGCAGGCGCCGACAAGGCGGCTGTCGATCCACGCATCGAGCTCGCGAAGAAGATCCAGGGAAGCGAGGCCAGGGATTTTTCGCCGACTCAGATTCCGGGCATCTACGAGTACGCCAAGGGTGCCGATATCGGCTACGTGACCGCCGACGGCAAGTACTACTTCAACGGCGACCTCTATCAGATCCAGAGCCAGGCGAACCTCACCGAGCAGCGTCGCGGAGGACTGCGCGTACGCTTGCTCGAGAGCGTCGCCGAGAAAGACATGATCGTCTTCTCACCGAAGGATCCGAAATACACGATCAACGTCTTCACGGACGTCGATTGCACTTACTGCCGCAAACTCCACAGTGAAATTGCCGAGATCAACCGGCTCGGCATCCGCGTGCGCTACCTAGCCTATCCGCGCACCGGCCCGGGGACCGAGTCCTGGGAAAAGGCCGAGGCGGTCTGGTGCTCAGCGAATCGGAATGATGCGCTGACGCGCGCCAAGCTCGGCCAGGTTACCGTCGGTCAGGCATGCGCCGCGAATCCGGTGGCGCGTGAGTTCGCCCTCGGCAACGCGCTCGGCGTGAACGGCACGCCGGGTATCGTGACATCGACCGGCCGATACATCGGCGGCTACGAACCGCCGAAGAAGTTGCTCAAGGATCTTCAGGCCGCGGACGCGGAGCTCGCCTCGCGCTGATCCGTCAACTCTCCTAGCGTTCCAGCAGGGCAAGTTTGTCGGGCTTGCCTTCCCATTCCTTGGCATCGGCAGGCGCTTCGCCCTTCTCGGTGATCACCGGCCACGCGCGCGCAAGCTCGGCGTTCAATGCCGTGAAGTGATTCTGGCTGGTCGGAACATCTTCCTCCGAGAAGATGGCTTCGACCGGGCATTCCGGTTCGCACAGCGTGCAATCGATGCATTCATCGGGATCGATCACCAGAAAATTGGGGCCCTCGTGAAAGCAGTCCACCGGACAAACTTCCACGCAGTCCATGTACTTGCACTTGATGCAGTTGTCAGTAACGACGAAGGTCATGGGTCGAGTTCCGCGCTCAGCCTTTGGGTGCGGCGTCACCGAAGTGGCGCCATAGTCAGCGATTGAACGGCCGATATTCTGCCACAGGCCGGGCCCGGCCTGAGCGGCTCACATGCCGGGATGTTGAGGGCCGCGCGCCAGCTTGCGTTCGAATTCCATGTAGTGCTGCCCTTCGAGCCCGAGTGCCCGATCGCTCAGGTAGCGTTTGAGCGCAAAATCGCCGCTCGCAAACGCGATATCCGGCCAGGGAATATCGCGCTCTTCCACCAGCTTGACCTCGAGGCTTTCGCTGCCCGGAGCGAAGCTCGGCTCGGTCAGCCGGGCGCGGAAGAAAACGTGGACCTGTTCGGCGTACAGGACGCTGACGACGGCGAGCAACGAGCCGATTTCGACCGTCGCCATGGCCTCTTCCAGCGATTCGCGGGCGGCGCCGAGCTGCAGGCTCTCGCCATTCTCGAGGAAACCCGCCGGCGTCGTCCAGAAGCCGCGGCGCGGCTCGATCGCGCGGCGGCAGAGAAGAATCTTGCCCTGCCATTCGGGCACGCAGCCGACGACGACCTTCGGATTGCGGTAGTGGATCGTGCCACAGGCATCGCAAACATGGCGCGGGCGGTTGTCGTCGTCAGGAACTCTGACTGTGACCGGCTGTCCGCATTGACTGCAGAATTTCACTCGTTAGCTGTCCGACACCAAGTACCAGTGACTGGTGCCCGTGGCCCGAATCGAACGGGCATGTCCTTGCGAACGGCAGATTTTGAGTCTGCTGCGTCTACCAATTCCGCCACACGGGCAATCCGGATATTGGCGTGCAGTATAGCCGCGCTTGCGACCCTCTTGGAGCGTGACGCATCCTTCGGGTGACACATGATCCGCCTCACCGACATCGATTCCGACCCCGAGCTGGTGGCGCGCGCCCAGGCAGGTGAGCGGCAGGCGCTTGCCGAGATCTACCGGCGCTATTCGGTTGCGACGCGCATCGTCGTCCACCGCCTGATTACGCAGCGCGGACTGGCAGAGGACTTGCACCAGGACACTTTCGTCGAGGTGCTGCAGCGGCTGGGCGAACTGCGCGACCCGCAGGCGCTGGGCGCCTGGATTCGCAGCATCGCCGTCAGCAAATGTCTGATGCACCTGCGATCCCCCTGGCATCGGAGCGCCGTCTGGCTGGACCAGGTCACCGATGGCTGGACCGGCAGGGCGGAACAGGTGCACACGGACAAGTATCCCGACGCCCCGACCGGACAAAAACTCGATCGCGCGCTCAGGCGCCTGTCCGCCACCGCGCGCGCAGTGGTCTGGCTTTATGACGTCGAGGAAATGACACACGAGGAGATCGGGCAATCATTTGGCCGCACCGCCAGCTTTTCCAAATCGCAGCTGGTGCGCGCGCATCGGCGGCTGCGCGAATTGCTCGACAACGATCCGGAGAAACTGCCATGCACCCAGATCTCGCAGAGCTTCTGAGTCTGCGCGACAGACTGCTTTCGGGCGATGGAGCACCCGAGAGTCCGGCCGCGCAACACCTTGCCGGTTGCGCTCCGTGCCGGCTCGAGGTCGAGCGCCTGCAGCGGCTGCGCGTCGCCATGCGTAACGCGCCGGCACCGCAGGGTGCGGAGCGGCCGCCTGAGCATGGGTGGTCAACGGTC
>JBGPLJ010000133.1:0-9012 GCA_041486385.1 Steroidobacteraceae bacterium | reverse complement strand
GCCTGCCTCATCGATCGCGGCGATCATCGCAGCCTCTTCGATCAGGCCTTTGCCACTTTCTGGAGAGATCCCGATCTCCTTGCACAGATCATGCGCATGCTGCTTCCGCAAACCGACGAGAGGGGAGCAATCGGCCCTGCGCCAGCCGCGGCCAACCGCCGGCTGGCGGAAGCTCTGTTCAAGAACGATTCGCGGCCGGTCGCAGAGGAACGCTCGCTGGCGTCACGGCGTCTCGAAATTGTCGCCCCGCTCAGCTGGTCCGACAGCGAGCGCTTGCGCAAGGTCGATTTCGAGACGATGACGGCGTCGGAATGGAACGCTGCCCGGCGCATGGTCGCCGCGCTTGCCACCCATCTCGCACAAATCACAACGCGCCGCGGCGTGCCCGACCCGCGCGGCCGGCAAATTGATTTGCGGCGGCTCCTGCGTAACGCTGCTCGGCACGGAGGCAATATTTCGGTGCTGCCACGTCGCAGACCCGGCACCCGGCCGACGCCGGTGACGGTAATTGTCGACATTTCAGGTTCCATGTCCCGCTACTCGCGGATGTTCCTGCACTTAATGCACGCGCTGACGAATGGCGTCGCAACCGCCGGCCATCGTGTCCACTCATTCGTTTTCAGCACGCGCTTGACCCACGTGACTCGCCATCTCAAGGCGCGCGACCCGGACGTGGCGATCGCGTCGGTGGTGAATGCGGTGGCCGACTGGTCGGGAGGCACGCGCATCGGCGCTTGTCTGAAGGAATTCAATCAACGCTGGGCGCGGCGCGTGCTGGGCGGCGGCTCGACCGTGCTCCTCGTCACCGATGGTCTGGAGCGCGCCGACGTCGAATTGCTCGCGGCACAAACCGAGCGTCTCGCGAAGTCCTGCCGACGGCTCGTCTGGTTGAACCCGCTCCTGCGCTATGACGAGTTCGAACCGAAAGCGCGCGGTATCGTCGCCATGCTGCCGCACGTGCACCGCTTCCTGCCCGTACACAACATCGAATCGCTCGAACAACTCGCGCGCACCCTGACTGCGAGCCACTCGCTGGAGTCGACACCATGGAATTGAAGGGCGAGCGACAACTGCCCGTCGATCGAGCCGCCGTCTGGGCAATGCTCAACGACACCGAGGTGCTGAAGTCGTGCGTGCCCGGCTGCGAAAGCATGATCGCAAGCGGCGAGCATGTTTATGACGTCGTCATGAACGCGTCGATCGGCCCCGTGAAGGCCCGCTTCAAAGGCAGGATGTCACTCCTGGATATCGATCCACCGAATGGCTACCGGCTGACCTTCGACGGCCAGAGCAGTCAGGCTGGCTTCGCGCGCGGCGAGGCGAAGATCGAACTCAGCGAGCTTTCGCCCCAGTTGACCCAGCTCGCATATACGGCAACGGCTCAGATCGGCGGACGGCTCGCGCAAATCGGGGCGCGACTGATCGATGCGGCCGCCGCAGCCACCGCAGACAAATTCTTCGAAGCTCTCGCAGCCCAGATTGCCGCGCGCACGACCGGCAGTGGTGAGCATGGGGTGTCTCTGCCAGGCGCGGCGCCAGCGCGCACGGGATTCTGGCGCTGGCTGGCGTCATTCTTCAGACACCTGCTGGCCCGCCGCAGCTGACAACCTCATCGACGTTTGCGGGAGTAACGCCCGGCCGCATGGCTCCTATAATCAAAGCATGCTTTCCGATTGGCGACGACTGACGTAACTTCGTTCACATGAAACGCAGCGAACACCGCATCCTGACGACGCATGTGGGGAGCATCCCGCGGCCGCAAGAACTCCTCGAACTCGCGGGTTTTCAGAAGGGGCCGCCCAAAGATCCCGACGAATACGATCGGCGCATGCGCAAGGCCGTCGCCGATGTCGTGCGGCAACAAGCCGAGGTCGGTATCGACATCATCAACGAAGGCGAATTCGGCAAGGAGAGCTGGGCCAACTACGTCCTGAAGCGTATCAGCGGCTTCGAAATCCGCCCGGATCAAGTGCGTCAGCTCGAATGGCTCGGACGCGACCGCATTCGATTCGCGGAATATCTCAAGCAGGAATTTCCACGCGCGCATCTCGGCACCCCGACGGAGGCCTGTGTCGGCCCCATTCGCTACGAAGACCACAAGAGCATTCAGCTGGCCATCGACAATCTCAAGGCGGCGCTCAAGTCCGTCAAGGTGGAAGAAGCCTTCATGACGGCGGTCGCACCGGCGAGCACCGCCTACGACGGGGTCAACGAGTTCTATCCAACCGAGCGGGATTACGTCTTCGCTATTGCCGATGCGTTGCGTGAGGAGTACCTGGCCATCCACAACGCAGGGCTCGTCGTGCAGGTGGACGATGCGGTCCTTGCCAACATGTACGACTCGTTGACACAGCAGGATCCGAAGCGTTACCGCGAGTGGGCCGAACTACGGGTCGAGGCGCTCAATCGCGCCCTGGCGGGAATCCCCGAGGATCGCGTCCGCTACCACGTTTGCTTCGGCAGCTGGCACGTGCCGCACATCTCCGATGCGCCGCTCGAAGACATCGTCGATCTGATCCTCACGGTGCGCGCGGGGGCGTATTCGATCGAGGCGGCCAATCCGCGGCATGAACACGAATGGCGCGTGTGGGAAAACGGCAGGCTCCCGCCCGGCAAGATCCTGATTCCGGGCGTGATCACTCACCACATCGTTACGGTCGAGCATCCGCGCCTGGTCGCGGATCGGATCATCCGCTTCGCGCGCCTCGTGGGACGGGAAAACGTCATCGCCGGTACCGATTGCGGCTTCGCGCAGATCGACAACCTCCAGCGCGTGCACCCAACGGTCATGTGGGCCAAGTTCGAAGCGCTGGTCGAGGGCGCTCGGATCGCCAGCAGGGAGCTCTGGGGTTAGGCGCCCGTCTTGCCCCACAGGCGGGAGCTCGCAATGCGTGCGCCCTCCGTCATCGACCGCAGTTTCAGATAGACGATATCGGGATCCACCGGTCCAAAGCCCGCAAACGTGCTGAAGCCGCAGTCCGTCCCTGCAATGACGCGCTCGCGCCCGACAATATCGGCGAACCGGCAGATCCGCTCGGCGACGAGCAGCGGGTGCTCGACATAGTTCGTCGTCGAGCTGAGCACGCCTGGGATCAACAGCTTGTCGTCCGGGATCTTCGTGTCGCGGAATACCGCCCACTCGTGCGCGTGGCGGGGATTCGCGCCCTCGAAGAGGAGCGCCTGCGGCTTCGCCTTGATCGCAACCGGCAACAGCTCCTCCATCGGCACGTCGTGGTGATGCGGGCCCTCGTAATTGCCCCAGCACATGTGCATGCGCATGCGATCCGCCTTGACGTTGCGCAGCGCGTGATTCAGCACCTCGACGTGGATCGCCGCACGCTTCAGGTACTCCGGGACGCTCGCATTGCGATACATCGTATGGCGACCCATGCCGAGGTCCGGCGCGTCGATCTGCAGCACGAAGCCGGCGCCGACGATCGCCTCGTACTCGCTGCGCAACGCCTCGGCGACTGCCTCGAGATAGGCATCCTGTGTCGGGTAGTAGTCGTTCGGCTGAAAAAACGCAATTACGCCGGGCGAGGCTGCGTTGAGGAAGCCCTCAACGGGTTTCCCGGCGGCAACGGCCTGGCGGAAATTTCCAAGGTCCGCCTTGAGCGGTCCCGTGTCCTTGACCTTAATGTCGCCTACGCAGCGGGGCCGGCGGTACTTCGCCGTGGAGCCGCGCTCGGCGAGCTTCTTGAGGAGATTCGGAAACTCGACGAGATCCTGGCCGGGTTCGCGCGGCGTATCGCCGGCAAAGCCGGTGAAGCGATCGGCAATGTAGGTCGCATAGCTGATCTTGCTCATCTCGCCGTCGCTCACGATGTCGACGCCGGCCTCAACCTGGCGGCGCACGACATCCGCGACGGCCTGCGTGATCGTGGCAGCTGCCGCGCGCGGATCCGCGACCGTGCCCTGCTCACGCGCAAACAGCACGTCGGCCACCGCCTGCGATCGCGGCAGGCTCCCGACGTGCGTCGTCAGGATGCGATCTTTACTGTACTGCAAGCAGCCCTCACCCCTCCGGGCGATAGGTGTTGTTCGACGTGTGATCCCCGCCGAGCCACCGCTTGAGCTCCCGGTGCGCGTCCGCCCGGCGCGCTTTGTTGATCTTTTCGACGTCCGGATGATCGAGCGTGAACTCGACGATCATGCCGTTGGGGTCCGTTACGTAGACCGAGCGGCAGTAGCCGTGCTCGAGCACGAACGACTGCGGCTCCTTGTAACCCGCCGCCGTCAGGCGCTTCTCGATGCCGGCTTGCGTCTCCTTGTCGACGTTGAGCGCGATGTGGTGAAAGGGCGTGAACGGTATCTTCGGCCCGAACTGGTCCTGGTCCGACTTGTTCGCGAACTGGAAGAACGCGAGCGCGCCGCCATCGCCGAGCCCGAAGAAGAGATGACAGTACGTGCGCTCTGCGCCGAACAGCATGTCCTTCTCGCACCAGGTCGCCGCGAGCGGCAGCCCGATGATCTCTTCGTAGAACTTGCGCGTCGCCTCAAGATCCTGCGTCACGTACGCCGTGTGGTGCAGCCGCGAGGGCAGCTTTGCCGTGGTAGCCATTATCTTCGTGCCTCCGCTTCAGAACTTGTAGGTGAATTCTAAGCCGTAGCGGCGCGGCGTTGCCCGAAAGAGGAAGCCGCCCGGCGAGAATTCTGCGTTATACAGCTTGTTGGTCAGGTTCTTCGACCAGGCTGTTACCGACCACTTGTCGCCGTCGAGGCCGATTCTCAGGTCAAGGAGCGACAATGGATCGCGCGACGTCGTGTTGTAGGGTTCCCACCACGTGCGCCCGAGCCGCTGGAAATCCGCGCGGAACGTCGCATTGAGGCCGTTGCTCAACGGCTGCCGATACTGCGCCCCGACGTTGAGCGTGTCCTTCGTGACGAGCGGCGCCTGGTTGCCGATGACCGACGGATCCTCCATCCCGGTGATCTCGCTGTCCGTGTAGCCGAAGTTGGCATAGACATTGAACTGGTCGGTGACGCGCGCGTTGAGCTCAAGCTCAGCGCCCTTGTACGTCGCGTCGACATTGCCGAGGTTCTGTGTCGAGTTGGCCGGCAGGAAGACGAAGAAGTAGCCGTTTGTCGACTTCGTGCGATAGAGGCTCAGGCCCGCGTTCAGCCGCCGGTCGAGGAACTGCCCCTTCACGCCCACTTCCCAGGTGTCCGCCACCTCGGCGTTGAAAAGGTCATTGACACCGGCGATGCCGCCCGCGTCGGCGACCGCGCCGACGCCGGTCTGATTGAAACCGCCGCTGCGAAATCCCCGGCTCCAGCCGCCATAGAACGTGACGTTGTCGACCGGCTTGTAGCGCAGCGTGACCTTCGGCTGCGCCTCGCTCCAGGTGTGCTTGCGAACCTGGCCGGTGACGGCGTTCGGATCCTGCACGAGCGCGAGGTAGTCGGGCGGAGTATCGGTCGTGTTCTCCCGCTGGTCATCGTCGTAACGCAGGGCTGTGTCGATCTCGAACTTGTCCGTCACCTCGAAGGTCGCATCCGCGAACACCGCCCAGGCGTTGTTGTTCTGCGAGTCCGCGAGGAAGGTGGTGCCAGGGATCAAAACACCGTTCGCATCGCGCTGCGGATTCAGCGGATTGGCGCTCGGCGTGCGGTAGACGGGGAAGGCCCCGTTGCCCAGGTCCTGCATGTTGCCCGTCGAGATGAAGCGGTCCGTGTGCACGTAGTAGGCGCCCGCGATCCAGCGGAAGCGCCCCTCGGTGGGCGAGGTGAATCGGAGCTCCTGGCTATAGGCCTTGACGTCGAGGAACTGGCTCTGGTTCAGGTCGTAGCCGAAGATCGCCGTGAACACGGCATTTGGAATCGGCCGGAAATCGTAGGCGTCGCCGGTCAGGATCTCCTTCGTCCTGTTCCAGGCCGAAATCGACGTGAGCGTGCCGCCGCCGACCTTGAAATCGAGCTTGAGCGATGCGTCGTAGAGATCGCGGTTGTTCTCGCCGGTGTTGTTCACCGTGATCGGTGTCGTCACGTCGTTCGCATTGGGCGGAGTGAAGAAGCTCGTGAACGGATTTGTCTCGTCCAGGCGCGGAATCACGAAGTACAGTGCCCGCGTCTCGAGCCGGTCCACGGAGAGGCGCAGATCGCCAGTGAACGAATCGTTCGGCTTCCACAGCAGGCGCAGCCGGCCGGAGTAGTCCTTGGCCGGATCGGCCTTACCGCCGAGGAAGCTGCTCGGGATATAGCCGTCCGTATCGTAGTAATTCAGCGACGCGCGATACTTGAGCGTCTTCGAGTCGTTGAGTGGACCGCTGACGCCGAGTTGCGCGCGCTTCGCGGATCCGTTGCCGAGCCCGAGCTTGACCGTACCGGAAAACTCGTCCGCGGGATCCTGGGTGGTGATGAGGATGGCCCCGCCGATCGCGTTGCGCCCATACAGGGCGCCCTGTGGGCCCTTCAGGACTTCGATCTGCTTGATGTCAAACAGCTCCTGATTGAACTCCGCCGGATTGGTCTCGAGCACGCCATCGACGAGCACCGCGACCGAGGGCTCGCTGTTGCGCGCCTGGGAAATGCCGCGCACTACGACGAACGCGTTGCCCGCGTTCTGCGTCTCGACCAGCGTCATGTTGGGCACGAGCGCGATGAAATCCGCCGGCTTCTGGATGCCGGCCGATTCGATCATGGCCTCGGTAAAGACGTTGACCGTTACCGGAACGTCGCGAAAGGACTCATCGCGCTTACGTGCCGTGACGACGATTTCTTCGAGTTGTGGCGTCTGCGCCATGATCGGGACTGCTGCTGTGGCTGCGACACCAATGGTCACCAGCATCGCAACCCATCTCCCCTTGGATGTGTGCATGTGGATCTCCGCTACTTCGAGTGTGAGTGGACGGTTAAAACGGGCGTCCGCGCGGCGAATTCCGCGCGCACGATGGCGGCGCCCGCGACCATCGCCTGGAGCTTGGCGAAGGCGATATCGCGGGGCAGGTATTTCATGCCGCAATCCGGCGCAACGATGACATCGGCGGCATCCACGTAAGGCAGCGCTCGCCTGATGCGGTCGGCAATCTGCGTCGGCATTTCGACCTCGAGGTTCGCAAGATCGACGACGCCGAGAATAATTTTCTTTCCCCCGAGGCTTTTCAGGACCGAGCAGTCGAGATTCGATTGCGCGGTCTCGATCGAGACCTGCCGGCAGCTGCAACCGACAAGCTCCGGAAGAAAGGAATAGCCGGCCGGGCGCACGTGAATGATTGCCGCATAGCCGAAGCAGATATGCACGGCGGTCGTTCCCGTGACGCCCTCGAGAGCGCGGTTGAGCGCCTCGAGGCCGAAGACCCGCGCCTCTTCCGGCCGTGCCTGCATGTAGGGCTCATCGATCTGCACGACATCCGCGCCCGACGCGAACAAGTCGCGTATCTCGGCATTGAGCGCCGCCGCATAATCCAGCGCGGCAAGCTGGCGGCTGCCGCCGTAGTAATCGATCTGCGCCTGTTGCGACATCGTGAACGGCCCCGGCACCGTGACCTTGACGCGTCGGCGCGTATGCGCGCGCAGGAATTGGAGATCTTCGATGCACACCGCGTGCTTGCGGCGGATGGGACCGACGACGCGCGGCACGGGATTCGGGTGCCCACTGCGATCGAGGGCTGTGCCCGGATTGTCGAGGTCGACACCATCGAGCGCGGTCGCGAAGCGGTTGGAATAGCTCTCACGGCGAATTTCGCCGTCGGTCACGATGTCGAGCCCGGCCTCTTCCTGCGCCCGGATCGCAAGGAGGGTCGCATCGTCCTGCGCTTCCTTGAGCCACGGCTCGGGAATCCGCCACAGTTCCCGCGCACGCACGCGCGGCGGAAATCGGCCGGCGAGCTTCTCCCGATCGATCAACCAGTCCGGCTGCGGCATGCTGCCGACCACGGTGCAGGGAAAGAGGCCCTGGAATTCAATTGACATGCTCATGTCCCCGCCGCGCGCCGCGCGTTTTCGGTCGAGGACTGCACCGGCCAACGCTGGCCGGCGGCCAGTGCGGAGCGAATTTCATCGCCATGCTCATCGAGGAGGGGTGCCGCCGAAACACTGGCCGCGCGCTTGCCATCGAATTGCAGGGGAGGACGCACGGCTTGTCGCCCGCCCTCCTTCGCCGACTCGACCGGTACGATCAGACCGAGGTGACGCACCTGCGGATCCGTCACGACCGTGTCGATGCCGTTGATGGGCGCGAACGGCACGTCATTCGCATTCAAGCGTTCTGCCCATACGGCGAGCGGACGCTGGCGAAAGAGCTTGTCGAGCTCGTCGGCCAGGGCTTCGTAGTTGTCGATGCGCGCGAGGCGATTGCTGAAGCGCGCGTCCCGCGCGAGGTGGCCCGCGTCGAGGGCATTGATGAGGCCCAGCCAGAACTTCTCGAGCGATGAGAGGTGAATCGCGAGCATGCGCTCATCCGCCGTTCTGAGGATGTAGGCCTGCGCGAGCCGCGGACGATCCGTGGACTTGGGCGTCACCCCGAGCGCAAAGAACGCTGCGAAGGGCTCAACGGCGAAATGGGCCATGGCCTCGAGCATCGCGATCTCGACGAGCTTGCCCTGCCCGGTTTGCGAGCGCTCGAGCAGCGCACCCAGGATTCCGTACGCTGCGTAGATACCGGTAATCGCATCGGCGAGCGCCGGCCCCAGAAACCGCGGACGTTCCGGATCCACCACGACGCTCAAGAATCCGGAGAGAGCCTGCGCCACGGAGTCGTAACTCGGTCGCTCCTTGTAGGGGCCAGTCGATCCAAACCCGCTGATCGAGCCGTAGATCAGCCGCGGGTTCAACGCGCGCAGGCGCTGCGGCCCCGCTCCGAGCCGTTCCGCCGTGCCCGGGCGAAAGTTCTGCAGATAGACATCCGCTTCGGCGATCAGCCCATCGAAGAGTTTGCGATCCTCAGGCTTCTTCAGATCGCACACGATGCTGCGCTTGTTGCGGTTGTAGGCCTGAAAGTGTGGCGAATAGAGCCCGCTCTGATAGCTCCGATAGGGATCGCCTTCCGGACTTTCGATCTTGATCACGTCCGCG
>JBGPLJ010000132.1:0-9023 GCA_041486385.1 Steroidobacteraceae bacterium | reverse complement strand
AGAGCAAGACTGGCCGCCTTGCCGATGCCGGTTCCACCTCCGGTAATCAAGGCCACTTTCCTGGTGACCCCGGCGCTCTCGCTACTATTGGCCATGCACCACTATATATAAGAGTGGTCCGCCTCGGACAGCCGGCGTTCAGGTTGGTATTGCTGCCTAGAGTTGATCGTCTGCGACCGCGGCAGCGCCCTGCGCGCCGTGCACCACGGCGTGCGCCAACCCCGGAACCTGCGACAGCAAATGATCCGCGTAGAAGCGCGCAGTCGCAATCTTCGCCTGGAGGAAATCATCGCGCTTCCCCGCTGCATCGGCGCGCCGAATCGACGCTGCGGCCGCCCGCATCATTTGCCAGCCACCCGCGGTAATACCCAGCAGCCGAAGGAACGGGGCAGCGCCCGCCGCGGCATCGTTCGGGTGCGTTGCCTGACAGGAGGCCAGATGATTCGCAGCGACTTCAAGCGAACTGACCGCCAGCTGATAGGGCCTGCGCGCGGGACGCAGCAGCGCATCACGCTCCAAGAGCTCCGAGTCGGCAACCTTCATCTCGGCGATAACGCGCCTCAGCGTCTCGTATCCGCCGCGAGCCAGCTTGCGCGCCACGAGATCGTTGGCTTGTATACCGGTGGTTCCCTCGTAGATGGTCGTGATGCGGGCGTCGCGAAAATGCTGTGCGGCGCCGGTTTCTTCGACGTAGCCGACGCCGCCATGGATCTGGATGCCGAGCGATGTGAGCTCCAGCGAATTCTCGGTGCACCACCCTTTCACAACCGGAATCATGAGATCAACGAAGGCCTGCTGCCGTCGGCGTTGGTCTGGATCCGGTTCCAGGTGAGCGCGATCCATCGCCGTGGCGACGACGCAGGCAAGCGCGCGCATCGCCTCGATCTGACACTTCATCAGCATCAACATGCGGCGAACGTCGGCGTGGCCAACGATTGCAGTACCTCCCTGACCTTGCGCACCGCTCGCCCTGCCCTGAACGCGTTCTCGGGCATACGCACGCGCTTGCTGGTAGGCGCGCTCGGCGATGCCGATTCCCTGGACTCCAATGCTGAAGCGTGCCGCGTTCATCATGATGAACATGTATTCGAGCCCGCGACCTTCCTCACCGACCAGGTATCCGACCGCGCCGCTATGCGCTCCGAATGCCAGCACGCACGTCGGACTCGCGTGAATCCCGAGTTTGTGCTCGATGGAAACGCAGCGAACGTCATTGCGGGCGCCCAGGGAGCCGTTCTCGTTCATCAACACCTTCGGCACCAGGAACATCGAGATGCCCTTGACGCCCGCGGGAGCTTCCGGAGTCCGTGCCAGAACCATATGAATGATATTTTCGGTAAGGTCGTGCTCGCCGTAAGTGATAAAGATCTTTTGACCGTCGAGCCGGTAGCTGCCGTCACTCGACTTCACGGCGCGGGTACGCACGGCCCCCAGGTCCGAACCCGCCTGCGGCTCCGTCAGGACCATCGTGCCGGTCCACTCCCCGCTCACCATCTTCGGCAGGAAGCGTTTCTTGAGAACATCCGACGCGGACAAATCGATCGCGTCGACGGCGCTGCGCGTAAGCAGCGGACAGAGCGCGAACGCCATGTTCGCGCCGTTCCACATCTCCTCGACCAGTGCCGACACCAGGTGCGGCATCTGCTGGCCGCCAAACGCCGCCTCGCATGAAAGCGAGGTCCACCCGGACTCGGAAAACTGGCGATACGCCTCCTTCCATCCCCTGGCAGTCGTCACTCCGTTCTCATGCCATCGGCAGCCTTCCCTATCGCCCACGCGGTTGAGCGGCGAGAGAACCCCGGACGCGACTTTCGACGCCTCATTGAGTATTTCCCGCACGACGTCAGGAGTTGCGTCCTCATAACCGGGCAATTGCGCAACCCCCGTGAGATCGGCAATCTCGTCGAGCACGAACTGCATGTCAGCGAGTGGAGCTACATATTCGGGCATGGGCAGGAATCGTCGGGTGGCAGGGACTTGAGGTGCCTTATCACATGTTGCGCCGGTATTCGCCACCGACTGCATACAACGCGTGACTGATTTGCCCGAGGGAGTTGTATTTTACCGCTTCCAGGAGGCTTTCGAACACATTGCCGCGCTCGCGCGCCGTGCGTTGCAGCGACGCGAGGCTCTCAGGCGCTCGCGCATTGCGCGCGGCCCGAAACGCCTCGACGTTGGCAATTTGCTGGTTGCGCTCCGCTGCCGTCGAGCGAATCAATTGGATGGTCGTCGTAATTTCCCCGCCATGGTCGCGCGGCAGAAACGTATTGACACCGATCAACGGCAAGGAGCCGTCGAACTTCTTGTGCTCGTAGTAGAGACTCTCGCTCTGAATCTTGCCGCGCTGATACATCGTATCCATCGCGCCGAGCACGCCACCGCGTTCCGAGATCGCGTCGAATTCCTTGTAGACCGCTTCCTCGACCACGTCGGTCAGCTTTTCTATGATGAAGCTGCCCTGCCAGGGGTTTTCGCAGAAATTAAGACCCAGCTCGCGATTGATGATCAATTGAATGGCCACCGCGCGGCGCACGGACTCTTCGGTAGGCGTGGTGATGGCCTCATCGTAAGCGTTGGTGTGCAGCGAATTGCAGTTATCAAACAGCGCATACAACGCCTGCAGAGTCGTGCGGGTGTCGTTGAACTGGATCTCCTGCGCGTGCAGCGACCGGCCCGAAGTCTGAACGTGATACTTGAGCATCTGGCTGCGCGGACCGGCGCCGTAGCGTTCGCGCATGGCGCGCGCCCAGATGCGCCGCGCCACGCGGCCGATGACGCTGTACTCCGGATCCATGCCGTTCGAGAAGAAGAACGAGAGGTTCGGCGCAAAATCGTCGATCTTCATGCCGCGCGCGAGATAGTACTCGACGATGGTGAGCCCGTTCGCGAGCGTAAAGGCGAGTTGTGAGATTGGATTCGCGCCGGCTTCGGCGATGTGATAGCCGCTGATCGAGACCGAGTAGAAATTTCGCACCTTGCGATCGACGAACGTCTGCTGGATATCGCCCATCATCCGCATGGCGAATTCCGTCGAAAAGATGCAGGTGTTCTGTGCCTGATCCTCTTTCAGAATGTCGGCCTGGACCGTGCCGCGCACTTTGGTGAGCGTGTCCGCCTTGATCTTCGCGTAGACCTCGGGATCGACGACCTCATCGCCACTTGCGCCAAGCAGCCCCAGCCCGAGGCCGTCATGCCCCTCCGGCAAATCGCCATCGTAGGCAGGTGCGACGCCATCGCCATGCAGCTTCGAAATCCGCGCGCGCGCCTCCGCCCAGCGCTTGGCATCGATCTGCAGGTACCGCTCCACCTGCTGATCGATCGCCGTATTCATGAACATCGCGAGGATCATCGGCGCCGGACCGTTGATAGTCATCGACACGGAAGTGCTGGGATCGCACAGATCGAAGCCGGAATAGAGTTTCTTCATGTCGTCGAGCGTTGCGATGCTCACGCCCGAGTTGCCCACCTTCCCGTAAATGTCCGGGCGCGTGTGCGGGTCTTCACCGTACAACGTAACCGAATCGAAGGCCGTAGAGAGACGAGTCGCCTTCTGACCTCGGCTCAGGTAATGAAAGCGCCGATTGGTTCGTTCCGGCGTGCCTTCGCCCGCAAACATGCGGATCGGATCTTCGCCAGTGCGCCGGTAGGGATAGATGCCCGCCGTGAAGGGATAACCGCCTGGCAGATTTTCCTTGAGGAGAAACCGCAGGAGCTCGCCCCAGCTTTCGTAGTTCGGCGGCGCGACCTTGGGAATCTTCTGATGCGACAGCGATTCGACGTAGTTGTCACCCTTCAGCTCCTGTCCGCGCACCTCGTAGCGATATTGATCGTCGGTGACGGATTTCAGGCGCACGGGCCATTGGCGCAGGAGATCGAGCGAGTCCTTCGTCAAACTTCCCAGTGCATCGTTGTACCGCTGCCGCAGCGTGAGGAGCGATTTGTCCGCGGTTTCACCCAATGTCTGCGCGACATACAGTTCGAGCGGCGCAGGAAGCCTTGGATCAGCCAATTCGCTGAGCGCTTCCCACAGGGACTGAGCGCGGTTCGCTGCTTCATCCTGACGCTCGACGCTGCGATTGATTCCGCGTCCCTGTTGGGCGATCTCGGCGAGATAGCGCACGCGCTCCCCTGGAATCAGAACCGTCGCCCGCGGCTCCTTCAAACGGACGTCGACATTCGGGGTCCACTTGTCGGCCGCGAGACTCAGTTTCTGCCGCAGCAGGCGACAGAGATTGCTGAAAGCCCAGGTGACGCCCGGATCGTTGAACTGGCTCGCGATCGTCGGATACACGGGGACATCTTCATCGCGCAGTTCGAATTTGACGTGATTGCGCTTCCACTGCTTGCGCACATCCCGGAGCGCGTCCTCTGAACTGCGCCGGTCGAACTTGTTGAGCACGATCATGTCGGCGTAGTCGAGCATGTCGATTTTCTCGAGCTGCGTCGCCGCACCGTAGTCCGAAGTCATCACGTAAATGGGGAAGTCGACCAGATCGGCGATCTCGGAATCCGCCTGCCCGATACCGGCCGTCTCGACGATGACCAGGTGATAGCCCTGACCTTTCAGAAACCCGATGCAGTCTTTCAGCATCGCGCTCGTCGCGGCATTTTGCCGGCGCGTTGCCATGGACCGCATATACACGCGCGGTGAACGCAGCGAATTCATCCGGATGCGGTCGCCAAGGAGTGCACCGCCCGTGCGTCGCCGGCTCGGGTCAACTGCAAGCACCGCGACGCGCATTTCCGGAAACGCGGTGAGGAACCTCAGCAGCAGCTCATCCACGACCGAAGACTTGCCCGCGCCGCCGGTCCCCGTGACACCAATCACCGGTGTGGTGCGGCCGCTCAATGTCCATTCCTTGCGCATCCGGGACATGTCGGCGTCCGACAGCACCTGCTGCTCAATCGCAGACAGCATCTTGCCGATCGAGATTTCGTCGTCGAGTACGACGCGGTCCGGCGCACGGGCCGTCATGCGATCCACTGTAACGCGCTCGATCACATCATCGATCATGCCGGTAAGCCCGAGGTTCGCGCCGTCATTGGGGTGGTAGATGCGGTCGACGCCGTACGCCATCAGCACCTTGATTTCCTCGGGCGTGATGGTGCCGCCGCCGCCGCCGAACACGTGGATATGTCTGCCGCCGCGCTCGCGCAGCATGTCAATCATGTAGCGGAAGTACTCGTTGTGCCCGCCCTGATAAGACGACACCGCGATAGCGTCGGCGTCCTCCTGCAGAGCTGCGCGCACGATGTCTTCCACCGATCTGTTGTGACCCAGGTGAATGACCTCGGCTCCCTTCGACTGAATCAGCCTGCGCATGACGTTGATCGCGGCGTCATGACCGTCAAACAGGGAGGTGGCACAGACGAAGCGCAGGGGAATGCCATGCAAAGCCGGCGATTCGGATTGCGGGGTTGGGCTGATCGACCGGTCACGCCGAGCGGACGAGTTCATATGGAGTAACCTCCCACCTCAAGGCTTTGCATGTTCAATATACTCGCAACACCTTGAATCTGAAGAGGTCCAAACCGCTCAACATGCCTGATCGAATATACAACGTTGACGATTCGGCGCCAGGACAGCACGGCAGCACTCGCCCCGCGGTCGAGCGGGCAACGATAGCGATTTCTTTCGTGCACGCGGCGCTGCAAGGAGTTCGAGCGAGAGGCCTCGACACCGGTCCGCTGCTGGAGGCTGTCGGCATCGCTCCGAACCTCCTACTGACGCCCCAGGCCCGCGTGCCGGCAGCCCGCTACGCCGCCCTCTGGCGCCTGATTGCCCGAACACTCGACGATGAGTTCTTTGGCCAGGACTCGAGACGCATGAAGTCGGGGAGCTTCGCGCTCTTGTGCCGAGGTGCGGTTCATTGCAGAACACTGCGGCCGGCACTTGACCGCATGCTGCGCTATTTCGATGTGTTCCTCGACGATCTCACGCTGACCTTGAGCGAGCACGGACGGCACGCCCGCCTCACCATCATCGAGAAACGCCGCGACGGCCACAATCCGACATTTGCCCATGAAGCGCTGCTCGTCATGCTGCACGGTACGGCGTGCTGGCTCGTCAACCGCCGCATCCCGATTCTGCAAGCCGGGTTCTCCTACCCGGAACCCGCGCACAGCGCGGAATATCGCACCATGTTCAGTACCCGATTGAGCTATGAGCAGCCGAGCACCGCGATCGAATTCGACGCCAGCTACCTCGACCTGCGCGTGGTGCAGAGCGAGTCGACGGCCAAGGAGTTTCTGCGCCTGGCGCCTGAGAATATCATCGTGAAATACAAAAATGCGCGCAGCCTCACCGCGCGCATTCGCCGTCGATTGCGTCAGCTCGCGCCTGCGGACTGGCCGGACGAAGCTGCCTTGGCGGATGAATTGCATACCTCGGCCGCATCCGTGCGGCGCAAGCTCAACGCCGAAGGTCAGTCATATCAGCACATCAAGGACGACCTGCGCCGAGACATGGCCATCACTTACTTGAGCGCCGCGCGCCGCAGCGTCATGGACATTGCGTACGAACTGGGCTTTGCGGAGCCCAGCGCCTTTCATCGCGCCTTCAAGCGCTGGACCGGCAGTTCACCCGCCGCATACCGCAAGACTGGTCACTCGCAGAGCGGTGCCTCTGCAGAACCGACGCTCAGGTGACGCGCCTTCACGTCGTTCCTGAAAACTCCGGAAAATCCTCCTCCCAGTATTCGAACACGCGGCGCGCACCCGCAGTCCTGCCGAGCTCGGACGTTCGCAACTCCACGCGGCGGATCTTGCCGGAGAGTGTCTTCGGCAGATCCGCAAACTCAATCCGCCGGATGCGTTTGAAGGGCGAGGATTGCGCGCGCACGAAACGGAGTATGGAGTGCGCCGTCTCGCGCGAAGGCACATGGCCTTTTGCCAGAACAATGAACGCTTTCGGAACCGAGAGCCGTTTCGCATCCGGGCTCGGAACAACCGCGGCCTCCGCGACGGCTTCGTGCTCGATCAACAGGCTCTCGAGTTCAAAGGGACTGATGCGATAGTCGGATGACTTGAACACGTCGTCGTTGCGGCCGACATACGTGAAATAGCCGTCCGCATCCCGTGAAGCGATGTCGCCCGTGTGATAGTGCCCGTGACTCATGACAGCTTGCGTACGCTCCGGATCGTCGAGATAGCCTGGCATGACAGGGAGCGGCTGTTCGGCGAGCGAAACCGAGATCTCCCCTTCCTCCGCAGGAACGCCGTCGGAGTTGAGCAGATCAATGCGATAGCCCGGCGCCGGCATGCCCATGGAGCCGAGCTTTACAGGCTGGCCCGGGAAGTTGCCAATCTGCAGCGTGGTTTCGGTCTGTCCATAGCCGTCGCGAATTGTAAGACCCCAGACCTTGCGCACGTGATTGATGACCTCGGGATTGAGGGGCTCACCCGCGCTCAGCAACTCGCGAAGCTTTACCTGTGTCCCAGCGAGCGGCAGCTGGATGAGTGAGCGCCAAACGGTAGGCGGCGCGCAGAAGCTCGTGACTTCACAGCGAGCAATTTCTTGTAGCAGCTGCGCGGGATCAAATCGACCTGCCTGCTGCATTACGATCGTTGCCTCGGCATTCCAAGGGGCGAAGAACGAACTCCACGCGTGCTTCGCCCAACCGGGGCTGCTGAGATTCAAATGCACGTCGCCCGGCTTTAGCCCGAGCCAGTACATCGTCGAAAGATGGCCGATCGGATAGCTGACATGAGTGTGCACCACGAGTTTCGGCTTCGCCGTGGTACCCGAGGTGAAATAGAGGAGCAGCGGATCGGTCGCGGCAGTCGCGCCTTCACGGTCCAACTCTTCCATTGCTGCAGCCGCAGCGGGCAGGGTCTGCCAGCCCGCCACACTGCCGTGCGTCAACATTCTGAGAAACGTGCCGCCTGCGCTGTCGAATCGTTCAGCGTACATGGGCTCGGTCACGACGGCGCGAACTGCGCCGCGGTCCACGCGATCGCGCAAATCCACCGGCATCATGAGTGTTGTGGTCGGAACGATGGGACAGCCAAGCTTGATCGCGGCGAGCATGAATTCCCACAGACGGGGAACGTTACCGAGCATGACGAGAATCCTGTCGCCACGCCGGAGTCCCACCTCTCTAAGATGCTGCGCCAGACTGTTGGAGCGGCGGCGGAGATCGTCGAAAGAAATGCACTCATCGAGTCCCTTGTCACCGACAATTCTGAGGGCCGTGCGATCGTTCCAGCGCGCAATCTCATCGAACCAGTCGAGCGCCCAGTTGAAGTTCTCGAGGCGCGGCCAGGCGAAGTCACGCCAGGCGCGCACGTAGTCGCAGCGATGCTCGATGAGAAAATCTCGAGCGCGACGGAACATTGCGGTGGAGTTGTCAGACATCGGCAAGTACGGGATCGGAGTTACCAAGTGTCACGCAAGGTGGCGCGACTGCAGTGATAGTTCAAGTTGTCCGCACGCAATAGCCCACGGCCACCCGCAAGGCGGCCTTTGAAGTATCATGGAGTGCTACTTTTACCATTATTATCAATACCTTAATGACTAGTCCGGGTCGTTCAGGTTGCGCTCAGCTTCAGGTGCCCACACTCCATCCCTCGTTGGGGTCCAATCGATCCCATGAAGGAGACCTGAAATGAGCCGCTCAGTCTTGACCGCCGCCGTTCTGCTCTGCGCATGCGCAGGCACAACCGCAATTGCTGGCACGCCGCCGCATTGGGCGAATGAACAGAACCCCACAGCTCAAGGAAATGGCAACGCGGATCGCGATCGCGACGCGCGTGACGAGGGCCACCAGCAAAGGGGCGGTGATTGGAAGCGGTCGAGCGACCCACAACGAAATGAACCCCGAGTCAGCAACCCGCCGGCGGTTCACAACCCCGCACAGCGTCCGCCGTCTCGCCCGGCGCCCGAACAAGGTCGTCCGCCGGTCTCCCATGGGCCCGTGCCGGGCGGCCAAGATCAGAACGATCGAGGCCGTGGTAACAATGATGATCAGGGCCGGGGCAACACTAATGATCGAGGCCGCGGTAACACTGATGATCGGGGCCGT
>JBGPLJ010000131.1:0-9203 GCA_041486385.1 Steroidobacteraceae bacterium | reverse complement strand
CATCGAGCCCGAGGCGCCCTTCGATCTCACCGCGCATCGCTTCGGTCCAGGGTTCCGCGCCGAGTATGCCGATGCAGAGAGAACATTCACGCGGATCGAGGCCTTGCCGCTCGAACTCCTCCGCGATATTGAGCAGGTACGACGGTGTCACCATGATCACATGCGGTTTGAAGTCGCGGATCAGCTGCACCTGCTTCTCGGTTTGACCGCCCGACATCGGGATGACCGTGCAGCCGAGTCGTTCAGCACCGTAGTGCGCGCCGAGTCCGCCGGTGAAGAGCCCATAACCGTAGGCTACGTGCACGATGTCGCCGGGACGGCCGCCCGCGGCGCGGATGGAGCGCGCAACCAGCGTCGCCCAGGTTTCAATGTCCGCCCGTGTGTAACCGACGACGGTGGGCTGCCCGGTGGTGCCGCTCGATGCGTGAATGCGCGCGACCTGCTCGCGGGGCACGGCAAACATTCCATACGGATAGTTGCTGCGCATGTCGGCTTTGGTCGTGAACGGAAAATTCGCAAGGTCCGCGAGGGAGCGCAAGTCCTCCGGGCGCAGGCCCGCGGCATCGAACTTGGTGCGATAGTGAGGCGAGTTCTGATAGGCGTGCGTGAGCGTTTTGCGCAACCGCTCGAGCTGCAACGCCGAGAGCTCATCGCGGCTCGCGCGCTCGATTGGCTCAAGGCCGGTGACAGCCTGCGTACGCCTCGATTGCCGTTCCGCCACGTGACTTCACTCCCCCGCGACGCTTTCGACGACGCTGCCGCTGATCTTCGCGGAGCGCCCGCGAAAAAGCGCAATGCGCGCGCCGGCCTGGTTTCGCACTTCGATGTCGTAAACCCCGAGCCGGCGCCCGCGAGCCCGCTCGCCCGCTTCGGCTGTGAGTTCATCGCCTGACTGCACTGGAGCGAGGAATTCGATGCTCGCCGAAGTGGCCACCGTCTTGTCGTTGTACGAATTGCAGGCGAAGGCAAAGGTCGTGTCCGCGAGCGTGAAGATCACGCCGCCGTGACAGATCCCATGTCCATTCAGCATGTCGTCGCGAACGCGCATGGTGCATTTGGCGTAACCGGCGGCAACCCCCGCGATTTCAATACCGAGCGTGCGGGCGGCAATGTCACGCTCATGCAGTCGCCGAACCGCGCGTTCGGCCAGCTCTTGCGGATCCGTCATCGTCTATGCTCCAGTCCTTGACTGACTATCGGCCCGTGAACTTCGGCGTGCGCTTCTCGATGAACGCTCGCACGCCCTCGCGATAGTCCTCGCTCGTGCCGAGCTCGCGCTGATAGTCGCGCTCCAGGTCGAGCTGCTCTTCGAGGCTGTTGTGCCACGACGCATACATCGCCTGCTTGGTTCGGGCAAGACCTCGCGTAGGCGCAGAAGCAAACTGCGCCGCCAGCTGATCCACTGCAGCGGGCAACGCGGCGTCGTCGACCACGCGCCAGATGAGCCCCCAGTCGGCCGCCTGCTCGGCGCTCAGCTTTTCGGCGGTGAGCGCGAGCCCGAGCGCGCGCGCAGGTCCGACAAGCCGCGGTAGCGACCAGGTTCCCCCGGAGTCGGGGACGAGTCCCAGTTTGCTGAAGGCTTGTACGAAGCTCGCCGAGCGCGCGGCGATCACGACGTCGCAGGCAAGCGCAATGTTGGCGCCGGCGCCCGCCGCCACGCCGTTGACAGCCGCGATCACGGGCATCGGGAGATCTCTGAGCGTCAGAATCAGCGGGCGGTAATAGCGCTCGATCGATTCGCCCAGATCGACGGCCGCCGATCCCGGCACGACGGCGCGATCGTTCAGATCCTGCCCGGCGCAAAAGCCGCGGCCGGCGCCTGTGATGACGAGCACGCGCGCGCCGCTGGCAGGCGTTACCTTGGACAAGGCATCACGGACTTCTTCGTGCATGGCCACGGTGAAACTGTTGAGCCGCTCAGGACGATTGAGCGTGAGCCGCGCGATGCCGTTGTTGCTCTCGAACAGTATCGTCTCGTATGCCATGCATTCCCCCCGCGGCCGTTCGGCCGAATGCTCGATCAACTGAATCGATCAACGCGAATCGTAGGTTAGCTCAAGTTCATTGGTCAGCGGGTGCGCCTGACAGGCGAGGATGAAACCCTCCTTCAGTTCGCGTTCCTCGAGCGCGTAGTTCGCGTGCATTTCGACCCGCCCCTTGATGAGGCGCGTGCGACAGGTCGAACAGACGCCGGCGCGGCAGGAAAACGGCAGATCGAGCCCCGCGTCCGCAGCCGCATCGAGCACCGACGTGCCATCCATCGGCATGTCAAAAGAACGCGTGCGGCCATCGATGAGCACCGACACGCGTGCTTGGCCGCTTGCGACCGCCGCAACCGCCGCCGGCGCCGTTGGCCGCCCGCTGGATGTCGGCTCCACGAGAAAGTGTTCTGCGTGCACTCGTGCGGCATCAACGCCCCACGCATGCAGCGCCGCGGTCAAATCCGCGATCATGCTGCCGGGGCCGCAAATGAAGTACTCATCCACCTGGCTCGCATCGAACAGTGCCGGCACGAAGGCCTGGAGCTTCGCTGGGGTGAGGCGCCCATTGTAAAGCTCGATCTCCTGCGCCTCCGCGGTCAGGAGAAAATGCAGCGCGAAACGCTCCGCATGACGGTCCTTCAATGCCTGCAGCTCCTCGAGCAGCAGGATCGAATCCACATCGCGGTTGCCATAAAAAAGAATCACGCGATTCTCTGCATTGCGCTCGAGCAGCTCGGCGACGACGGTGAAAATCGGAGTGATGCCGATGCCGGCGGCGAATGCGACGCAGGTCTGCGGCCGAGTTGAACTGCCAGCCCCGTGAAAGCTGCCGTTCGGCATCAGCACGTCGAGCCGATCGCCCGGCCGCACGGTAGCGGCGAGAAAATTCGAGAAGCGGCCGCCGGGGATGCGCCGCACGCAGATCGAGAGCGAGTTCTGCCCGGCGGCGTTGCAGATGGAATAGGTCCGGCGCATTTCCTCGCCGTTTACATTGGCCCGCAGGCCGACGTGCTGGCCGGCGAGAAATTGATAATCGGCGCGCCGCTCAGGCGGAACCTCGAAGGTCAGCATGACGGCGCGTTCCGTCTCCGAATGCTTGTCGATGACTCCCAGCGAGTGGTATTGCAGCACGCGTCGTCAGCTCACAGGCACTTGAAACGCTCGAAGGGCTCGAGACAGGAGCGGCAGCGGTAGAGGGCTTTGCAGGGCGTTGCACCGAACTCCGAGGTCAGTTCGGTCTCGGCCGACTGGCAGCGTGGGCACGCGACTGGCTCGTCGTTGGCGTCCGTCGCGTTGGCGTGCGCGCCCGCGAGCAGACGCGGCGGCACGATGCCGTATTCGGCGAGCTTTGCGCGGCCCGTCGCGCTGATCCAGTCGGTGGTCCAGGGCGGATTGAGGATCATGCGCACGCGCGCTTTGACGCCGTGCGCTTGCAATGTCTCAAGCACGGTGCTGCGGATGACATCGGTCGCAGGACACCCGGAATAGGTCGAGGTCAGACCCACCTCGACTCCCGACGCGTCGCAAACGACGCTGCGAACGATGCCGAGGTCGACGATGCTGATCACCGGAATCTCAGGATCCGCAATCGTCGCAAGAATCTGATGCACGCGCGCTTCATCAACCGCAGTGTGCTGAGCCATGCCCATCGTTGCGCTCACCACTGCGCTCCCGGATATGCGCGCTGCAGAAACTGCAGTTCCGCGAGCAGGTACCCCAGTGCCTCGCCATGCATGCCACGTTTGCCCGCCGTGAGCTTGCCGCGTTCCCGAGGGATGCTGAGCGTTGCCTCCGCGATGACCGGCTCGATCAGCGCCCGCCAATGCGTTTCCAGGGTCGCGAGTGAGGGAGCGATCCGCGCCTGCGCCAAAACCCGATCAATCGGATCCTCGGCAAAAAACTCACTCGTGTACGGCCAAAGTTCGGCAAGTGCGCGCTGCACCCGTTCATGGCTTTCGACAGTGCCGTCACCAAGGCGCACCAGCCAGCGGGAGCTGAAGCGCCAGTGGTATTGAGTCTCCTTGAGTGCCTTGGCGGCGATACCGGCCAGACGTTCGTCAGTCGACTGCGCGAGCGACGCATAGAGCTCACGTTGCAAGCCGTCGATGAGAAACTGCCGCACGATGCTGAACCCGAAATCACCGTTCGGCTGCTCGACGAGCGCGTGGTTGCGAAACTCGGGTACGTCCCGAAGGTATGCGAGCGCATCCTCGTTCCGGCCGCAGCCTTCAAGTTCACCCGCATAGGAAAGCAGGAGCCGCGCCTGCCCGATGAGATCGAGCGCGACATTGGCGAGCCCAAGGTCCTCTTCGAGCGCCGGCGCATGTCCGACCCATTCACCGAGGCGCTGCGCGAGCACTAGACTCGTATCCCCCAGGCGCAGGAGATAGTCGAACTGCGCCTGACGCAAAGTCGGCGCACCTGCGTCCGTGGACTGCAATGCGGCGCTCACAGATTCTTGACCTCGTCCGGAATGTCATAAAAGGTCGGATGGCGGTACACCTTGTCGCGAGCTGGCTCGAAGAGCGATGCGCCCTCGCCCGGGTCCGACGCGACGAGGTCGCTCGATTTCACGACCCAGATACTGACGCCCTCCATGCGGCGGGTGTAGAGATCACGTGCGTGCTCGACAGCCATCGTGGCGTCTGCCGCGTGCAGACTCCCTGCGTGCTTGTGCTCAAGACCCGCCTTCGAGCGGATGAAGACTTCCCATAGCGGCCAGTCGCGCTGCATCTTTTCCATGGATCGTTCTCCGTTGCCTTCAGGCGGCTGACGCTTGACGTTTGCGATGTTTGTCGGCGTAGGCGAGCGCCGCCTCGCGCACCCAGGCACCTTCGTCGTGCGCGCGCCGCCTTGCCGCGAGGCGCTCGTGGTTGCAGGGGCCGTTGCCCTTCAGGACTTCGTCGAATTCGGTCCAGTCGATGGTGCCGAACCGATAGTGCTGCCGTGCTGCGTCCCAGGCGAGATCCGGATCCGGCACCTTCAGACCGAGAAAGTCCGCCTGCGGGACGGTGACATCGACGAACTTCTGCCGCAGATCGTCGTTGCTCACACGCTTGATTTTCCAGCGCGTCGATTGCGCGCCGTGCCTCGAGTCGACGTCACTCGGGCCAAACATCATGAGCGACGGCCACCACCAGCGCTCGAGGGACGCCTGCGCCATGGCGCGTTGTTCGCGCGTGCCGCGTGCCAGCGTCAGCATGATTTCGAAACCCTGGCGCTGGTGAAAGCTCTCCTCCTTGCAGATGCGCACCATGGCGCGCGCATACGGTCCGTAGGAGCAGCGGCACAGCGGAATCTGATTCATGATTGCCGCGCCATCCACCAGCCAACCGATGGCGCCGACGTCGGCCCAGCTCACGGTCGGATAGTTGAAGATGCTCGAATACTTGGCCGTACCCGCGAGCAGCTGGTCGATCATATCGGAGCGGGCGACCCCCAGAGTTTCCGCGGCGCTGTAGAGATAGGCGCCGTGACCGCCCTCGTCCTGGACCTTTGCGATCAGCACGGCTTTGCGCTTCAAGGTTGGCGCGCGCGTGATCCAATTGCCCTCGGGCAGCATGCCGACGATTTCCGAATGGGCGTGCTGGGAGATCTGCCGGATCAGAGTCTGGCGGTAAGCCGCGGGCATCCAGTCCTTCGGTTCGATCTTTTCTTCGCGATCGACGCGCGCGAGAAAGTCCTGCTCGAGCGCCGCGCTCCCAGCCGAAGTCGCGGGCACGTGTGTGTCACTGCTGCCGAGCTGGTCAAGGCCCTGCGTATACATAGATAAGAGTCTCCGCGCGGGGGGTTCAGCCCGGGGGTACGGCGGAATGTGACACAGACCTGTATCGATCTCAACAGTTTCTGTGTCATATTCGCTCGCAGTCGCAGTGCCCGGCCGCTGCCGGGTGGGAACAGGCCTGCCGCATGGCGCCAACCTTCGAATCGGCCGCCGCACGCGTGGTGAGCGCCTTCCAGCGTCAACGGCCGGTGCGTACCGGCTCGCTGATCATCACCCTCTTTGGCGATGCCCTCGCGCCGCGCGGCGGCGAGATTTCACTCGCAAGCCTCATCGCCCTGCTCGCCGGATTTGGCGTGAGCGAACGACTGGTGCGCACCGCTGTCGGACGGCTCGCCAAGGAAGGCTGGATTCAAGCCGAGCGCCTGGGGCGACTCAGCTACTACGGCCTCACATCCGCTGGGCGCGAACGCTTCGCGCAAGCGACGCGGCGCATCTATGGACCGCCCAACCCGGACTGGCACGGTCAATGGACGCTGGTGCTGGCCGGTGGCCCGGGCCGAGCGCGGCAACGTCTGCGCCGGGAACTCGAATGGCTCGGTTTTGGCGCGCTCGCGAACGGCGTGTTCGCCCATCCAGAGATCGACGCGGATGCGATTCGCCGCGAACTGGAGGAGCCATCGCTGCTCGAAACTGCCCTCATCCTCAGTAGCCACACCGCGGATGCCATGTCCGCCAGGCGGCTGGTGGATCTCGGCTGGGACCTCGCGGACCTCGAGCGCCGCTATCGGCGCTTTCTGCAGCTCTTCACACCGGTGCTGACGGCGGCATCGAAGCGCGACACACGCCCAGGTGCGGCGTGCCTCGTGGTCCGCACACTGCTGGTCCACGAGTACCGCCGAGTGCATCTGCGCGACCCGCTGTTGCCCCGTTCCCTGTTACCGGCCGACTGGGCCGGAGCCGCGGCTTATGATCTGTGCCGTTCGCTCTATGCGCTGGTCTATCAACGCGCCGATGCGTATCTCAGCGAACGCGCGACCACGCGGCAAGGCCCGTTGCCGAGTGCGTCCCCCGAGCTGCAACGGCGCTTTGGCGGCCTATAGAACCGCCTTGGGGCATACCCCTATAACCATTGGTACTCCGAAAGGCAGGGGCCGGCTTGTAGACTAGCGGCCCGGCGCCGTGCGAGCGCGCCGAAGTTCAGAGGTTGTCGATGGCGTTGACGCATCTCGAACGGCTCGAAGCCGAGAGCATCCATATCCTGCGCGAGGTGGTCGCCGAGTGCGAGCGCCCGGTGATGCTCTATTCGATTGGCAAGGACAGCGCGGTGATGCTGCACCTCGCGCTCAAGGCCTTCAGTCCTGCGAAGCCGCCCTTCCCGCTGCTGCACATCGACACGACCTGGAAGTTTCGTGAAATGATCGAATTTCGCGACCGGCGCGTCGCCGAGCTCGGCCTCGAGCTCATCGTCCATATCAATCCTGAAGGCCAGGCACGCGGCATCGGCCCATTTACCCATGGCTCCGCCGTGCACACGGACGTGATGAAGACGCAGGCGTTGAAGCAGGCGCTCGACCTTTTCGGATTCGACGCGGCGTTCGGCGGCGCGCGCCGTGACGAAGAGAAGTCACGCGCGAAGGAAAGGATCTTCTCGTTCCGCTCGGCACAGCACCGCTGGGATCCCAAGCGCCAGCGGCCCGAACTCTGGCGCATCTACAACGCGCGCCACAACAAGGGCGAGAGCATCCGCGTCTTTCCGCTCTCGAACTGGACCGAACTCGACGTCTGGCAGTACATCTACCGCGAAGACATTCCGATCGTGCCGCTGTACCTGGCGAAACCGCGTCCAGTCGTCGAGCGCGACGGCTCGCTCATCATGGTGGACGATGAGCGCATGCCACTCGCGCCGGGTGAACGACCGTCGATGAAGAGCGTCCGCTTTCGCACACTGGGTTGTTATCCACTCACCGGCGCGATCGAAAGCGCGGCGGACACCGTGCCCGCCGTCATCCAGGAAATGCTGCTCGCGACTACGTCGGAACGTCAGGGCCGCGTCATCGATCACGACGCCGCCGCCTCGATGGAAAAGAAAAAACAGGAAGGCTACTTCTGATGGCGCATCGCTCGGTCCTCAGCGGCGCCGACATCCGGACGTTTCTCGATGCGCAGGAGCGCAAGAGCCTGTTGCGCTTCATGACCTGCGGCAGCGTCGATGACGGCAAGTCGACGCTCATCGGCCGGCTCCTCTACGAATCGAAACTCATCTTCGAGGATCAGCTGGCGGCGGTCACCGCCGACTCGAAGAAGGTCGGCACGCAGGGTGGGGAGCTCGATCTCGCGCTCCTCGTCGACGGCCTGGCCGCGGAACGGGAGCAAGGCATTACCATCGATGTCGCCTACCGGTTCTTCTCGACGGAGCGGCGCCAGTTCATCGTCGCGGACGCGCCGGGTCACGAGCAGTACACGCGCAACATGGTGACCGCGGCGTCGAATGTCGATGCCGCCGTCGTGCTCATCGACGCGCGCAAGGGAGTACTGACGCAGACGCGCCGTCACAGTTACATCCTGTCACTCCTTGGCGTGAAGCACATCGCGCTCGCGGTCAACAAGATGGACGCCGTCGGCTACGTGCAATCGACCTTTGACGCAATCGTTGCGGAATATCTGGAATTCGCCCGCAGCGTCGATCTCACCGATGTCACGGCCATTCCCTTGTCCGCACTCAAAGGCGACAACGTGACGAGTGCGAGCGCCAACATGCCGTGGCACCAAGGACCCACGCTCATGGGTTACCTCGAGGCGCTGGCGGTCGAAGAGACGCTGGAACAAAGGCCGCTGCGCTTCCTGGTGCAATGGATCAACAGGCCGAATCAGGATTTTCGCGGCTACACCGGACTCATCGTCAGCGGGCGCATACGCACTGGCGATCGGATTCGCGTACTGCCCTCCGGCAAGGAAAGCGAGGTAGCGCGCATCCTGGGACCTGGCGGGGACCTCGAGCTTGCCGTCGCTGGGCAATCCGTCACGCTAACACTCGCGGATCAAATCGACGTCAGCCGTGGCGACGTCATTGCCGCCGCGCAGGCGCCGCCTGCGATCGCGGATCAGTTTCAGACAACCCTCATCTGGATGCACGAGGAGCCCATGCTCCCCGGGCGACCGTATCTCGTGAAGATCGGCACCCGCACGGTGACGGCGAGCATCACGTCGCCGAAATACAAGATCAACGTCAACACTCTCGAGCACCTCGCGGCGAAACAACTCGAGTTGAACGAGATCGGCGTCTGCAACTTGAGTTTCGATGAACCGGTCGCGTTCGACGCCTACGCCGAGAATCGCGACACCGGCGGCTTTGTGCTGATCGATCGCGTGAGCAACGATACGCTGGGAGCCGGGCTCATCCAGTTCGCATTGCGGCGCGCGGACAACATTCACTGGCATGCGCTCGACGTCAACAAGACGGCGCGCGCGCGCCTCAAGGGCCAGCGCTCCTGCATCCT
>JBGPLJ010000130.1:0-9362 GCA_041486385.1 Steroidobacteraceae bacterium | reverse complement strand
CGTGCTCGTGCCGACCACCTTGCTCGCGCAGCAGCACTATCAGACCTTCACCGACCGCTTTGCCGACTGGCCGGTACGCATCGCAGTGTTGTCACGGTTTCGCAACGCCGCCGAAACCGACGAAACCGTGCGCGGACTCGCCGCAGGGCGCGTCGATATCGTCATCGCGACCCACCGGCTGCTCCACGCGCAACCTCGCTTCAAGGATCTCGGGCTCGTCATCATCGATGAGGAGCATCGCTTCGGCGTGCGCGACAAGGAGCGTTTGAAGGCGCTGCGGGCGGAAGTCGATGTCCTGACACTCACCGCAACGCCCATTCCGCGCACGCTCAACATGGCGCTCGGCGGCTTGCGTGAACTGTCGCTCATCACCACCGCCCCGGCTGGGCGCCTCGCGATCAAGACGTTCGTGACCGAATGGAACGCGCCGCTGATCCGCGAAGCGTGCCTGCGCGAAATCCGTCGCGGTGGTCAGATCTACTTCGTGCACAACGTCGTCGAGACCATCGAGAAGATGGCGGCGCAGATCCGCGCCCTCGTGCCGGAGGCCATCGTCGGCGTCGGCCACGGCCAGATGCGCGAACGCGATCTCGAGCAGCTGATGCTCGATTTCTATCACCGCCGCTTCAACCTGCTGGTATGCACGACCATAATCGAAAGCGGCATCGACGTGCCCACGGCGAATACCATGATCATCAATCGCGCCGACCGCTTTGGGCTCGCGCAGCTCCATCAGCTGCGCGGCCGCGTCGGGCGCTCGCACCATCGCGCCTACGCGTACCTGATTGCGCCGCCCCGCGCAGCCATGACGGGCGACGCCGCGAAACGTCTCGAAGCGATCGAATCGCTCGAAGATCTCGGCGCAGGATTCACGCTGGCAACGCATGACCTTGAAATCCGCGGCGCCGGCGAGCTCCTGGGTGAAGAGCAGAGCGGTCAGATCGAGGCGATTGGCTTCGCGCTCTACATGGACCTGCTGGGGCGCGCGGTGAAGGCACTGCAATCCGGCCGCGAACCGGATCTCGAACGACCGCTTGCGAGCGGCGCGGAAATCGACGTGCACCTGCCGGCGTTGCTGCCGGAGACCTATGTTCCAGACGTGCATCTGCGGCTGGTGCTGTACAAACGCATCGCATCGGCCGGCGACGGTGCGGCGCTCGATGATCTCATGGCGGAGCTCACCGATCGCTTCGGGCCCTTGCCCGAGTCGGCCCGGTGTCTCTTGCGCGTCGCGCGTCTGAAGAATCGCGCGGCTGCACTCGGAATTCGCAAGATCGATGTCAGCTCGACGGGTGGTTTCGTGCTGTTCGAGGAGAAGAATACTGTCGATCCTGTCCGCGTGATCCGCCTCGTACAGGACCCACGCAGTAGGTACCGCCTCGATGGCGCGTTGAAGCTGCGCTTTCAGGCGAAGCTCGACCTGGGTGAGGCCCGCTTCAGCTGCATCGCGGAAATCCTCGACCGGCTCGGCCCGTAGGGCCGCTTGGCCCGCGCATGCTTTCAGCTACACTCGTCCCTGGCGTTGAGGCCCTGGAGGTTCCGACCGCGATGCAACTGACAAAGCGCAGCCCATTTCTTGCGATGCTCGCGACGGCTACCGTTCTTGCATGCTTCCTGGCGACCGCTGCCGGCAGCGCGTCACCTACCGACAACATTTTCAACGTCGAGCTGGTTGTGTTCCGCTACAACGGCGCAGTGGCAAGCCCCGAGAACTGGGACGTCACGCCACCCCCCGGCACAGCGGTGCTGACGCCCCAGCCCGGGGATGCGAACCAAGCCGACGCCAGCGCGCAGCCGGACATCATCAAGCCGCTCAATCCGGCCCAGTTCCAGCTGTCGGGCACCGAGGCCGCGCTCCGACGCAATGCCAGTTACCTGCCGCTGGCTCACTTTGGATTTCGTCTCGTAGCCGGCGACCGGGAAGCCGGAACACCTGTGCATATCGAGACCATGGTGGATGCGGCGAGTGGGCTGACAGGCACAGTCACGCTCGAGCGCGGTCGATTTCTGCATCTGGCAGTCGATCTCACGTACACGACGGCGAATCCGCTGCCCGCTCTGCTGCCGCCGAACACGTCGCCGGCACCCGTCGCGTTTCAGATGCACCAGGACCGGCGCATGCGCCCCTTCGAGCGGCACTATTTCGATCATCCAGCGTTTGGTGTCGTTGCGATCATCACGCCGGTCACGCCGGCCGGCGGCAACGACTGAGGGCTAGGTCAGCTCGCGTCGTGAATCCGGTTGCGACCGCTGGCCTTGGCCTGCTTGAGGGCCCCCAGCACCTTTTCGATGTGTGTCTGCGGCGCATCCTGGCTCGTCGGCACGCTCGCGCTGATGCCACCGCTGATGGTGACGTACTTCTGCACGGCGCACTTGGGATGATGGATGTGCAGTTCCGCGACTTTGTCGCGAATGATGCGCGCATGCTGGGCGGCAAGCTCGGCGGTCATGCCGATGCCCGCGGCAATCACCATGCCGCCCTCGAATCGAGCCGTCAGGTCGCTCGCCCGGCGGAAATGCGCGGCTATGGTACGGGCCACGCGGCGGATGCAGGCATCGCCCGCGTTGCGTCCGAAGGTCTCGTTGTAGAGTGCGAGCGCATCGATATCGAAGACGAACCAGGCGACGCTGCGGCCGTCGCGCTGAGCGATCGCCCAATCGCGACGCACGAGTTCCTCGAAGTAGGCGCGGTTATAGAGGCCCGTCAGCCGATCATCGCGCACCACGGAAATCGGCACAGTGCCCGCGGGTTCGCGCGTCGCGCTGCCCCTGCCCTCCCCGCGCTGGCCATGGCCAATGTCACGGCCGGCCTCCCCGTTCGCCAGGCGCGAATAGCCGATGAAATGCGTAACCCGCCCGTCCGCACTCTTGAGCGGCTGGATCGTCATCTCATGCCAGAAGAGTGAACCGTCCTTGCGGTAATTGCGGATGAGCACGCGACAGCTCTCCCCCGCCTTCACCGCCTGGCTCAGCCGCTGGCGCGCATCCTGGTCGCGATCGTCCCCCTGCAGGAGCCGCAGATTCCGTCCGGCGAGATCGGCCGCGCTGTAGCCCGTCATGCGCGAGAACGCCGGATTGACGTAAAGCACGGGTTGATCAGCGCCGAGCGCATCGACCAGCACCACGCCATCGGGGTCTGACTCGAGGACCAGTCGCGCGAGTTCCAGATCGATCACGCTCATGCGTCGAGCCTCAGTTCGGGCGGTCGACTCAGCCGTGCGACCGCATCCGTCGAGCGCCGCCATTCCGCGGAGGCGAACAGCTCGCTCGGCATGCTCGCAGCGCGGCCCCGCAAGCGCGCAAGCCGCGCGAAACTCGCGGGCTCGGGGCGCTCCTTCAGACCATCGAGGAGCGCCAGCACGCCGGCCCGGTCATTGCAGACCGGCAGCACATCGCAGCCGGCGGCCAATGCAAGGCGCGCGCGTTCCAGCATGGAGCCGCCCGCCGCGGCTCCCGACATGGCGAGGTCATCGGTAAACACGGCGCCGTGAAAGCCGAGCTCGCGCCGCAGGATTTGTCCGACCCAGCGCGGCGACAGGCTTGCGGGCAACGCATCGATGGCCGGGTAAACAATGTGCGCCATCATCACGGCGGCGAGGCCATTCGCGATGAGGCGTCGATAAGGCACGAGATCGCCTTCGAGATCGACGTAGGGACGGCGATCGATCGGCAGCGCCACATGGGAGTCGGCAACCACGGCGCCGTGACCCGGAAAGTGCTTGGCGGTGGAAGCCATGCCGGCATCGCGCATACCGTGCATGTAGGCGCCCGCGAGCGCCGCGACCGCATCCGGCGAGCGGTGAAAGGCGCGGTCGCCGATGGCTTCGTTGATGCCGTAATCGAGATCGGTCACCGGCGCGAAGCTCAAGTCGATGCCGAAGGCACGCAGCTCGGCGGCCATCAGCCAGCCAGTCGCACGCGCGAGCTCGAGTCCCGCCTTGTGATCGGCATCGAACTGATGGCCGATGAGGCGAGCCGCGGGCAGCGCCGTGAACCCCTTGCGAAAGCGTTGCACCCGGCCACCCTCGTGATCCACAGCGACGATCAGCGCGGGCGATCGGACCGATTGAATGTCGGCGACCAGGCGCGCCAGCTGCTCGGCATCGGCAAAGTTGCGCGTGAACAAAATGACGCTGCCGACGAGTGGGTGCGTCAGCAACTCACGCTCTTCGGCATCGAGCGCGATGCCGCGAAGATCGACCATGAGTGGACCCAGGGACACTACCTATTCCTTCACTGGGGCTCGTTTGCCCCGCTACGCTTGCGCCACAGCCTACCGGCTACCGTGGCCTGTTTCATCTCCGGCCGGCCCCTTTGCGCCTGAATACCGCCATCGATTCGACGTGCGCAGTGTGCGGGAACATATCGATGACGCCTGCGCGCTCGATCACATAGCCAAGCTCATTCACCAAAATACCGGCGTCCCGGGCGAGGCTGGAGGGGTGGCAGGAAACATAGACGATGCGGTGTGGACGCCACCGTCCAAGCCCGGAAACCACCTCTTTGGCGCCGACCCGGGGCGGATCGAGGAGGACCAGGTCATAGGGTCCACGTGCCCACTCGTAGTCGGCCAACTCCGCGCCAAGGTTTGCCACATGGAAGTGGGCATTCTTGATGCCATTCGCTTGTGCGTTGAGTCGCGCACGTTCGACGAGACCCACGTCACCCTCGACACCGGTCACGCTGGCAACCCGCCGCGCGAGCGGCAATGTGAAATTGCCGAGTCCACAGAACAGGTCCAGTAGCCGGTCCTCCGGGCGCGGCGCAAGCTGCGCGATTGCGCGGGCAATCAGCAGCTCGTTGACCGGGCCGTTCACCTGGATGAAATCGGTCGGCGCAAACGTGATGCGAACGTTGTGCTCACGGAGTTCGTAGTAAAGCGGCGTCGCGGGTTCCGTCAGGGCCACGACACTTTCAAGTCCACCCGGCTGCAGGTAGAACTCGAGCGTCTGCGCGCGCGCAAACGACTGCAGCAGGTCGCGATCGGCGGCGGTCGGCGGATCAAGAACCCGCAGCACCAGTGCCAGCACATTGTCGGCGACTGCGACCTCGATCTGCGGCACGCGGGCGCGGATCGAAAGCGCGCCTATCAGTTGCGCGAGCGGGCGTAGCAGCCCGCTGACACGCTCGGGCAGCACCGCGCATTCGCCGATCTCGGCGACCAGGGGCGAGAAGCTTTCACGAAATCCGACGAGCACACCGCCTTTCTTCGGGACATGTTTGACACCGAGGCGAGCGCGACGCCGATAGCCCCAGACACTCGCCGCGAGCGGTTCCAGCCGTTCGGCCGGAGCGACATGACCGGTCCGTGTGAGCTCGTCGAAAAGATGCTGCTCCTTCGAGCGGAGCTGGGCGCCGCTTTCGAGATGCTGCATGGCGCACCCTCCGCACAGACCAAAATGCGGACAGCGTGGCACGACACGTTCGGCCGCCGGATGCTCGACGCTGAGCGCTATTGCCTCGTCATAGTTGCGATGCCGTCGCACGCGTCTCGCCGTCACACGCTCACCCGGCAGCGCGCCATGCACGAATACGGCCTTGCCGCCGGGGCGGGCGACTCCGCGGCCGTCCTGCGTCAGCGATTCGATCTCGAAAATTTCCTCAGGGCCGCCTGCTCGCACGGCTCACCGCGAGTCCGGCCAGGCGGCGAGGAACTCGGCAAAGTGCGCCTTGCCGGCTTCCTCGAGGAGCGCTCGTACCCGCTTGATCTCCGCGGCGTGCTCCGTAGCGGACAGACGGCCGCGAATCAATTGAAAGCGCAGATAGATGAGATAGGTATTGAGCACATCGGTCTCGCAGTAGTCGCGAATGCGGGCGATCTCGCCGCCGCGGTAAGCGTCCCAGACGTCGGCGCCACGCATGCCGAGCTTGCCCGGAAAGCCAAGGAGCGTTGCGACGTGATCGAGACTCGCCCTGCCCCGGTTCTGATAGCCCGCGAGCACATCCATCAGATCGATGTGACGCCAGTGGAAGCGGCTGAGATAATTGTTGTAGCGAAATGCGGTGTCCTCATCGCCCGTCTCCCAATAGCGCGCGGCGGGCACCGCATGCAGGAGCGAACGATAGTGCAACACCGGCAGGTCAAAGCCGGTGCCGTTCCAGGTTACGAGATCCGGCGTGTGCCGCTCGAGGCCTTCGTAGAAACGCGTGATGAGCTCATGTTCAGGCGCTTCCCGGTCGCCAAGACTCCATACCTTCAGCGAGTCGCGCGTGCGGAACGCGACCGATATGGCGACGATCCGATGCTGCTCGAGCGGCAGAAACTCGCTGCCCGTTTCCGCGCGCCTGTGCGCGAACATGATCCGCGCCACCTCATCATCCGACAGGTCCTTCAGATCATGCAGGCGCCGGCCGTAAGCGACGTCCGGCACGGTTTCGATATCAAAGACGAAGACGTGCATCAGGCTCTCCCACTGTCAGGCCGTCGCATCAGCACGGCCACCGCGACGACGAGGCCGGCTTCGTCGCTGAGCGTGACATGGCCTTCGCCGACACCGAGCTTCTCGCACATGCGGGCGCCACGCTCGGAATAGATGACCTCAGGTTTGCCCCAGGAATTCTGCACAACGCCGCAGTCGCGAATCCACATGCCGTGCGAGAAACCGGTTCCCATCGCCTTGACGATCGCCTCTTTCGCAGCAAAGCGCATGGCCAGGAACCGCACCGGCCGTTTGGTGTGCGCGAGTTGCGCGCGCTCCGCCGGCAACAGCAGCCGCTCGACGAAATGATCGCCGTATTTCTGGTATACGCGCTCAATCCGCGCGAGTTCCAGTACGTCAGTGCCGATGCCAAAGATCAAGATGCCGCCCTGCCGGTACTTGCGGGCGAGACCGTCCGGCGCTGACTGCTGCTAACCGCCACGTGCGGCGAGCATCAGGTGCTTCATTTCGGTCACGGCCTGCGCGAGCCCATGGAATACGGCGCGCGCGATGATCGCGTGTCCGATGTTGAGCTCGACGATCTCGGGAATCGCCGCGACCGGCTGCACGTTGTGATAGTGCAGGCCATGGCCGGCGTGCACGGTGAGGCCGAGACTCGCGGCGTGGCGTGATGCGTCACGCAGGCGATGCAGCTCCGTCGCCCGCGCGGCCCCGGTCGCCTCGGCGTAGCGCCCGGTGTGCAATTCGATCACCGGCGCTCCAGCCTGATGCGCGGCTTCGATCTGGCGCGCATCGGGATCGATGAAGAGTGCTGCGCGCATGCCCTGGGCGCGTGCGATCGCACAGACTTCACGGATGCGCTGCAGCTGTCCCGCAACATCAAGACCGCCTTCCGTCGTGACTTCGTTGCGGCGCTCCGGCACGAGACAGATGTCTTCCGGCCGCACTCGAGTCGCGATCTCGAGCATCTCGTCCGTCGCGGCCATCTCCAGATTCATGCGTGTCTGGATGACCGCCTTGATCGCGTTGAGATCGTGATCCTGGATATGGCGGCGGTCCTCACGCAAATGCAGTGTGATGCTGTCCGCCCCTGCCTGTTCGGCCATGAGCGCCGCATACACCGGATCCGGATAGCGCGTGCCGCGCGCCTGCCGCAAGGTCGCGACATGGTCGATGTTGACGCCGAGCGCAATGAATGAGCCGCTCACCCGTTCTCCCTCCAGTCCGATCTCAATGGCCGACTGAACTCATGTCGCTGCCTGACTCATCGCTGCGCAACCGCGCGCCGCTTCTTGCGCACGGCGGCGGCAACATCGCGCGTGCGCAGTGCGCGTCCGTCGAGACACTCATCAAGCGCAGCCCGCAACAACGGCCTCACTTCATCAAGCTGCACGGCATCGGCGATCGTCTCGTCAGCGAGCGCGAGCAGGGCCGCGCCGGAGTATACCCGTCCCGCCGATTCCGTCGTGGCCTCGAAGGCCCCCGCCTGCGGTCGAAAATGGTAGTGCCCGCGTTCCTTGATCGGCTGTTGATCCGGCGCGGTGGCCGCGAGGCCGAGCCCGAAGCCAAGCGCATCGAGGAGCCGCTTCTCGAAGACGCGCAGCGCGCGCGTCGCCTGACCGTCCAACGCCAGGTCATCGAGCGCCGATTCGTACAGATCGAAGAGTTCAGGGTGGGCGTCGTGACGGTGGGTGAGTTTCAGGAGCAGCTCATTGAGGTAGCAGGCGCTCATGAAGTGGCGCGACGGCAGCACTCGCGGCACCGCATCGATTTCAGCGGCCGTGAGCGTCGCCGCCTCGCCGCGGCCCGACCAGGAGACGAGCAAGCGCTGAAACGGCTGCAGCGCCGCCGCCAGACCCGACTTCGGACGCCGCACGCCATGGGCGAAGAGACTCAAGCGTCCGTGTTCGCGGGCCAGCACCTCGACGATGCGGCCGGAATCGCGATACGGGGACTGGTGCAGCACGTAGGCCGCGGTCGGCCCGACGCGGCGCGCGTTTCTCATGTGGACTCATAGCCGAGCGAGCGCAGCGCGCGCTCGTCGTCAGCCCAGTTCTCTTTGACCTTGACCCAGAGTTCGAGATAGACGGGCTTGCCCAGCATCGTCTTCACTTCCAGACGCGCGGCGCGCCCGATGTGCTTCAAACGCTCGCCCTTCTCGCCAATCACAATGGCCTTCTGACCGTCTCGTTCGACCCAGATCACGGCGGCGATATTCACGCAGCCATCGGCGGTCTCCTCGAACGCCTCGATTTCCACCGAGAGTCCATAAGGGAGCTCTGCGCTCAGAGCGAGCGTCAGCTTCTCGCGAATGATCTCGGCAATGAGAAAGCGCTGGCTGCGGTCGGTGATCTGCTCCGCCGGGTAGATCGCGCCCGCCAGCGGCAGATGGGCCTTGACGCGTTCGAGCAGCCGATCGAGGTTCGCGCGGCGCAGTGCGGAGACCGGCACGATATCGACGAAGTTGGCGCGTCGCGCAAGCTCGCCAATGAACGGCAGGAGCCGCTCCGTCGGACTGATGCGATCGATCTTGTTGACGACCGCGAGAATCGGCCGGTGCATGCGTTGCACGCGGTCGAGCGCCGCCTGATCCTCATTCAACCACTGGCCCGCGGCCACGATAAAGAGTGTCAGGTCCGCTTCGGCAACGGCGCTGACGGCCGTGCGGTTCATGTGCTGATTGAGCGCGCGCCGCGCATTCGAATGCAGGCCGGGCGTATCGATCAACACGATCTGCGCGTCGGGCCGCGTCACGATGCCGAGGATCCGATGACGCGTCGTCTGGGGCTTGGCCGTTACGATGCTCACCTTCTGCTCGACCAGCGCATTGACCAGCGTCGATTTGCCGACGTTCGGGCGGCCCGCCAGCGCGACGTAGCCCGAGCGGTGGGCGCCGGCGCCCGCGGGCGTCGCGCTCGTGTTGTCGCTGGTGTCGTCGTTCGGGGTCATGGACTATCGTTAATGGGGCTGGTGGGGCCGAGG
>JBGPLJ010000129.1:0-9420 GCA_041486385.1 Steroidobacteraceae bacterium | reverse complement strand
GTCGGATGCCGAGCAATTTCTTGTGGGCGCACGGCACGCGGCGGGTCGCCTGCCGATGGACATTGAGCTCCTGGGCCCTGCCCCGGCCGCCATGCCGCGCAAGGCCAATCGTTACCGCGCACAGCTTCTCGTCGAATCGAGTTCGCGATCAGCCCTGCAGAATTTTCTCGACGGCTGGATCCCGCGGATCGATGAGTTGAAGCGCGGCCAGGTGCGCTGGTCGCTCGAGGTTGATCCTGCCGAGGTTCTTTGACCCAAGCCGGTACCTTAATTGGTATCCTTCCGCGCCTTACTTTTCCGGTGTGATGCTTGAAGACCCAGATTCAGCAATTGCTGGCCGCAGCGCTTGAGGCACTCGGTCCTGAGTGGAGCGTGCCCGACACGGTGACGCCGGAAGTCGATCGCACCAAAGACCCGGCGCACGGCGACTTCGCGACGAATATCGCGCTCCGTCTCGCGAAAGCCGCCGGCCGCAAACCTCGCGAGCTTGCCGAGGCGATCGTCGCCCACATCCCGGCGAACGACCTCATCGTGCGCAGCGAGATCGCGGGCGCGGGCTTCATCAATTTCTTTCTCGCGAGCACGGCTCAGCATTCCGTGCTGCTGTCGATTGTCGAGAGCGGCGCGGCCTATGGGCGCAGCGCAAGTGCTGGCGGCAAGTCCGTCAACGTCGAATTTGTGTCCGCCAATCCGACCGGGCCACTCCACGTCGGCCACGGGCGCCACGCGGCGTACGGCGCGAGTCTCGCGAATCTCCTGGAGGCCGTCGGCCATCGCGTGCACCGCGAGTACTACATCAATGACGCCGGCCGGCAGATGGAAATCCTTACGACGAGCGTCTGGCTGCGCTATCTCGAGCTCGGCGGCGAAACCTTCGCGTTCCCGTCGAATGGCTATCGCGGCGACTATCTGAAACCGATTGCCGTTGATCTGCGCGCGAAAATCGGTGACACCCTGCAACGCCCGGCAAGCGCGGTATTCAGCGGCCTGACACCCGACGCGCCGGTGGGCAATGAAGATGAGCACGTCGACGCGCTGATCGCGCGCGCCAAGCAGCTGCTGGGCGATTCGGGTTTCGGACAGATCTACGAGCACGCACTCGGTCAGATGCTGGCCGTCATCCGCACGGACCTCGCGGAGTTCGGGGTCACGTTCGATCAATGGTTCTCCGAGCGGGCGCTCACGGAGTCGGGCGAGGTCGAGCGCGCGCTCGAAGCGCTGAAAGCGTCAGGGAATCTGTACCTGAAGGACGGCGCGTGGTGGTTCCGATCGACAGCCTTCGGCGATGAAAAGGATCGCGTCGTCGTGCGCGAAAACGGCCAGAAAACCTACTTCGCCTCGGATATCGCGTACGCGACAAATAAACGCAAACGCGGCTTCGACCATCTGCTCTATGTGTGGGGCGCGGATCATCATGGCTACATCACGCGTCTGCGCGCGAGCCTCGAGGCCGCGGGCGAACCCGCCGACTGCTTCGAGGTGCGCCTCATCCAGTTCGTGGCGCTTTATCGCGGCGGCCAGCAGATCGCGATGGGCAAGCGCTCCGGCGAATTCGTGACCTTGCGGGATTTGCGCAATGAAGTCGGCAATGATGCCACGCGTTTCTTCTATGTGATGCGCGGCAACGATCAGTAGCTCGACTTTGACCTGGAGCTCGCCAAGTCACGCTCGAACGACAATCCCGTCTATTACATTCAATACGCGCACGCACGCGTCGCGAGCGTTCTGAAGCAACTGCGCGACCGCAAGCTGCAATTCGACGCCGCGAGCGCACGCGCAAATCTCGCGTTGCTGTCGAACGAGCACGAACTCGCGCTGATCAAGAGCATGAGCCGCTACCCGGAGGTTATCGCTACTGCCGCGGCCCAGCGCGCGCCCCACATGCTGGTTCATTACCTGCGCGAACTCGCAAATGACTTTCATACGTACTACAACGCGCACACATTCATCGTCGAGGAAGCCCCGCTCCGTAACGCGCGCGTTCTGCTGATCAAGGCGCTGCAACAGGTCGTTGCCAACGGACTCGGCCTCATTGGCGTGTCCGCACCCGAGAGCATGTAGAGCTAGCCATGGCCCGAGATTTCAAGTCGAGTTCCAGCAGACGGCGCAGCGGCAGCGGCGCCGGCGGTTTCTTCGTCGGGCTTGGCCTTGGCCTGGTCGTTGCTGCCGGTGTCTATGTTTACGACCGCCTCGCGGCGCATCAGAAATCCGATAAGCCGACGCCCACGACAACCTCGCGCACCGCCGCGCGCGATGAGGAAGCCACGGAAGACAAGGACAGCAAATTCGATTTCTACGACATGCTGCCGAAATTCGAAGTCGTGGTGCCGGAGAAGAAAGAGAAGGCAATCGGCCCTGAAGGCGGCACGGCGCCGATTGAAAGACCCGGGACCTACGTCTTGCAGGCCGGCTCCTATCGAAATCTTCCCGATGCCGATCGCGTGCGCGCCCAGCTCGCCCTGCAAGGCATCGAAGCGACGATTCAGAAGGTCACGGTCGACAACGACACCTGGCATCGCGTACGCATCGGGCCGGTGACCAATCTCGCCGAGCTCAACAAGCTGCGCAAGCGCCTGGCGCAAGCGGAAGTCGACGCGATTGTAGTACGTGTTGGAGATTGAGCGAGGCCCCCTGACCCTCGATCAAATCCCCTCACCCTAGCCCTCTCCCCTTGAAAGGGGAGAGGGAATGGAACTCACTAATATCCGACTGTGAACGCCTTGCGCACGTGCCGCGGCGTTTCGAGTTCGTCGATCATCGCCATCGCGTAGTCCTCGAGCGAGATTTTGCTGGAACCATCGGGGCCGATGAGAAGCTCGTTCGTTCCCAGGCGGAATCTTCCCGTGCGTTTGCCGGGCGCGATCAGTGTCGACGGGCACAGGACGGTCCACTCGAGCTCGTTCTCCCTGGCAAGAAGCTCCTTGACCACGGCCGTCGCTTTGGCGCCGCCCAGGTAGAGCTTGGGAAATTCCGGCCGATCCATGCTGCGCACGCCTTGAACCAGCAGAGTGCCAGCGCCGCCGACCGCGAGGACACGCTTGATGCCCGCCGCCTTGGCCGCCGCGATGATCGACTGCGTGCCCTTGGTCTGTCCGTCGATGCGAGCCTGAGTAGTCGCGCGGACCACCTCCATGTCGGCTGGCGTTTGCACGACCGGCGCTCCGCCGCGCAGCGCCGTGGTCTGCGCATCGATGATCGCCTGCAGTCTTGCATCGCGCGCCGGGCAATAGGCGTGGATCACCGCTCCATGGCCCGCAAACTCACGCGCTAGTTGGACCGGGTCCGCGACGTCGCCCGCTACCGCGCGAATGTTCGGTCCCGGCGGCACATTCGCCGGATGCCGGCAGATCGCGGTGACCGTATGTCCGCGCTCGGCGGCTTCGGCAAGAAGCTTCGCGCCGACGAATCCGGTGGCTCCAACAATTGCGATCTTCATGCCGGCCTATGTCCTCGCGAGCAGCCGCCCTACTTTATGGCGAGCAGCCGCTCGACGGCCGCCAGCAGTTCGGCCCGACGCACGGGTTTGCCGAGAATGTCGATGGCGCCGAGATGACGAGCCGTGCGCAGCATATCGACCGCGCCGTTGAAGCCGCTGCCGCTCATGGCAATGATCTTGACGCCCGGAAACTCCTTGCGCAGATCCCGGATCGTCTCGAGACCGTCCTTGCCCGGCATGACAAGATCGCAGACGACGAGGTCCGCGCCCTTGGCCCGGTAGGTCTTGACCGCGTGTTCTCCATCGAGCGCCTCGATCACGTCATAGCCCGCGTCGGTCAGCACCATGGCGACCGTCTCGCGTACTTCCGTGTCATCGTCAGCAAGCAAGATCCGGGACACTCGCAGCTCCCACTCATAGGACTGTGGTCTTATCGGCCAGACGGGACCGACCTGAAGTTCCCGGATGCGCCTCAATCCTCGCCGAGATTGCGGAAGTCGACGCCGAGCGAACGGAGCTTGCGGTAAAGATGCGTGCGCTCCATGCCGACGCGTTTGGCGAGCTGGCCGACCTTGCCGTTGCAAAGCAAGAGCTGCTGCTGCAGGTAAGCGCGCTCGAAATGTTCTCGCGCCTCGCGCAGCGGCATCGCCAGCAGATCCTGCTTCACGAGCGGTTCGGCATGTGTCGACTGCGTTGATATCTCCCGCTCGATCTCCTCGAGCGTGATGTCTTCGGTGCCGCCAAGAATCAGCAGGCGCTGCACCAGATTGCGCAGCTCCCGGACATTGCCCGGCCATGGATAGTTTCGGAGCCGGTTCTGCGCAGCGACACTGAAGCGCCTCAATGGCAACCCTTCCGCGTCGGCGAGGCGGTCAACATAGTGACGCAGCAGCTCCGGAACGTCTTCCGCATACTCGCGCAGCGGCGGTATGCGCAGCGTCAATACATTGAGCTGCGACAGCAGGTCCCGGCGAAAGGGTTCGGGCGTGGTCCGCTGCTCGAGCCCCGGTTGCGCGGAACTCAGTACGCGCAGGTCGAGCGGCACCGGCTGGCGCCCACCGACACGTGTGAAGCTGCCGGCTTCCAGGTCCGAGGAGATGAGCCTCTGGGCCTGCGCGGACAGATCGTCGAGTCCATTGATGAAGAGCGTCCCGCCCGCGGCTTGTTCGTAGTAGCCCTGATTCACGCCCTTGTCGGTGTCACTGCCTCGCAGTTGAATCTCCGCAGTTGCGTCGGAGAGATTGCCGGCCACGATGCTGACAAAGGGTTTGTCCGCCCGCGCGCCGCGCGCGTGCACATAGCGCGCGAATGCCTCGCGGCCGGTTCCGGGCTCACCGATGATCATCACCGGAGCCGCATGCGGCGCGACCTGCGTAACCTGCTCACGCAAAGAGAGCATCGTGCGGCTCTTGCCCACAGGCGCGAGCAGCGTCGGCAAGCCGGCGCGGGCCGATTGCTTGCGATGCTTGCCGATGTCGAGTGCACGCTCGACTGTACGCAGCAGTTTCGCGAGCGACAGCGGCTTCTCGACAAAATCGAACGCGCCGAGACGTGTCGCCTCCACGGCGGTTTCGACCGTTCCGTGGCCCGACATCATGACCACGGGAAAGTCGAGTCCCTGACCCCGGGACCATTCGCGCAGCAGCGTGATGCCGTCGGTGTCCGGCATCCAGATATCGAGCAGACACAGATCCGGGCTCTGTTTCGCGCGCGAGCTGCGTGCCTGACCGGCGTCGGCCGCGACGTCCACCTCGTAGCCTTCCTCCGACAGGATCTCCCGCAACAAGGTGCGAATGTCCGCCTCATCATCGACGACCAGTATGCGTTGTGTGCTCATGCACGCTCCCTCCTCGCTTCACTTCTGCTGCGTTCGGTGCGCGGCGCTGTGCTGCCACGTCCGGCCTCACTGACCGGCAGCTGGATGCGCACGCGCGCACCCCCCGCCGGCCGGTTGTCGGCCTCGATGCGGCCGCCATGTTCCTCGACTATCTTCTTAACGATCGCAAGCCCGAGCCCCGTGCCCTTCGGTTTGCTCGTGACGTAGGGGTCAAACACCTGCCCGATGAGTTCGCGCTGAAACCCCGGCCCGTTGTCGCACACGATGATTTCCGCGAATGGTACGCCCTGCAATTCATTGACATGCGACTCGACGTCGATCGCACCCTTGTCCTGGCCTTCGAGGGCTTCGAGAGAATTGGTGAACAGGTTATTGAAGATCTGGCGCACGCGGCCGCGATCCGCTTCGATCGCGGGCAGGCGCGCGTCGAGCTCGAGGCGAATCGCGACGCGTGGATCCTGCGCGCGATACAGATCCGAGACTTCCGTGACCAGCTGATTCAGGTCGAAGCGCACGATCTTCATGTCAGGCACGCGCGCGTATTCGCTGAACGCGTTCACCATCTGCTTCATTGCCTCGACCTGCTGCACGATGGTGTGCGTCGCACGCTCGAGCACCTGTTCGTCCTCGTCGGTCACTCTGCCATGGAAGCGGCGGCGCATCCGTTCGGCCGACAACTGAATCGGTGTCAGCGGATTCTTGATTTCATGAGCGAGGCGGCGCGCCACTTCGCCCCAGGCTGCGTCGCGCTGCGCCTGCAGCAGGGTCGTGATGTCGTCGAACACGATCACGAAGCCGCCTGGCAGCTCGGTTTCGCCGGGCAGCTCCGTGCAGGCGCACATGAGCACGCGCCGCCCGGAGCTCGACTGCAGCGTGACTTGTTCGCGCCATTCGGTGTTGCCGGCGTCAAGGTGCAGCTCCACTGCCTGCACGAACTGCTCAACAAGCGGTTGACCGGAGGCGACTTCCGCAAGGGTCTTGCCGGCGCCAGCCTCGAGATCGGCGCCAAGAATCGTCCCCGCCGAGCGATTCGCAACGCGGATCCGCCGATCCGCCTCGAGGCTGATGACTCCGGTTGTCAGGCGCGCAAGCACTGCCGCCAGATTCGCACGCTCATTTTCGACAGCCTGCTGAATTCGCGTCGTTTCTTCGCGGGCGCGCGCCAGGCGTCGCGTCATGTCATTGAAGGAATGCACGAGGAAGCCCATTTCATCGCGCGTGGTGAGCGGCAGGCGTTTGCCGAAGTCGCCTTTGGCGACGGCGCGGGTGCCGGCGATGAGGTCCTGAATCGGCTGAACCAGGCTTTGCGCCGAAAAGAACGCGCCATAGACGGCCGCAAGGAGTGAGAGCAGCAGCACGAGAGTCAGCAGCAAGCCGAACGTGATCTTGAGCGCGTCATGCAGGTAGGAAAGTTCGCCATATTGGGCGTAGGCGCGCTGCACGGCGTCTGTGAGTTGCGCAATGCGTTCGGGCACCGGATAGGTCGCGACCAGCGTGAGCGATTCGCCGGCAGGACCCGTCGTTGGAATGGGCGCGGCCGCGCGAATGAGATATCCGCCGCCCGGCAGCGCATCGAGGCTCGTGTACGACTGGCCCCGACGGATCTGCAGCATGATCTCGTCCGACGGCTGCGAGGGCACGTCGCCGGTGAGCCGCTCCGAACTCGTCGCGATGACTCGTCCGTGCTGCCCGAAAACCGTGAGATCGCTGGCACCCGTCAAGCGGCGCTCGTGATCCAGGTGCTGCATGCGCGAAATGCTGGCCTCACGCCCGAGCGCCGCCGCCAGATCCTCGGTGCGTGACAGGAATTCCCTCTTGCGCAAATCAAGAGAGCTGCGGCTCACTTCGATGGCGTCGTTCAATCCCTGGCGCACTTCGACGTGGAACCAGCTGTCAATGCCCCGATTCAGGAAATAGAGCGCGGAGAAGTACACCACCAGCAACGGCCCGACAGCGAGCAGGCCGAACAACATCAGCGTGCGCGCCTTCAGACGTGACCCTGGCTGGTGCCTGCGGTACTCGCGCACGAGCTGAGTGATCTTGACCGCGAGCACCGACAACAGGCCAACGAGCAGCACCGCGTTGACCAGCAGAATCCACGGATGGTAGCGACTGAATTCGGTCGAATTATCCGCGGTGCGCGTGAGCGCCAATAGCCCGACGAGCCACAGCAGCGCGGCGATCGCAATGAGAGGGTACCCGCCCCATTTTCGAAGCGCCTGCGCCAGTGCCGTCCAGCGCCGCCACAGTCTGCCTTTGCCAAACGGGTGGCCAACCGCACCGAGGTCGACGTGAGCGCCGCTCGCCGGCGCGTCGTCGGCTCCTGACCCCTGGTCTATTGGCTCAGCGGCCACGTGTACCACTCCGTGCTGCGCTTCCAGTCGTCACGCCAGAACATGAAGAGCTTCAACGTCGCGGGCAGGTCGCCGATGGAAACCGTCGCGCGCACATTGACGTTGTAGCGGCGCGGATCATCGACGGCCGGCAGGCCGACGATTGCCAGTTTGTCGATCTTGCCAAGCGCGGCCACTGCCGCGTCGAAGTCCGCGAACGTGTTCTGATCGCTGTTCGCGTTCTTGTCGCCGCCCTTATCGACGAGATAGCGGTCGGTGACCGCGTGATAGGTCAACGCATAACGTTCGGTCGAAGTCGCAAGCGTGGCATCCGGCCAGAAGCGGCGTGGCCGCGAAACTTCGATCTCGAGCTCGAGGTTGAGCGGCAGACCCGAGCGCAGTGCTTCGCGCACGGCGGCGTCGATCGGCAGCGCGATCTGCGCAGACAACAGATAGCTCTGGTCGTTGTGCTCGATCGCCGCGTTGCGAACTTCGAACGTTCCCGTGAGGCTGTCTGCGGATGCGGCGCTGAATGCGGCGAGCACGAGCACGACGAGCCACGGGCGCGCTGTCGCGCTCCTGAACCCCTCTCGGCTATTCCCCGTCAATGTCATCGCTGGCTGGCCTTGGCCGGTGTCGTGGTTTTTTCGAGACAAGCATAATAGAAGCCATCGGTGCCCGCCTCACCGACTATTAAATAGAGTCCCGGCTCCCCGGCGCGCACTCGACCGATCTCGGCCAGCGCCGGATCCGGCAGCGCGGCGCGAGCGTCCGGGTGCGCCGCCAGAAAGTCGGCTATGACTCCCGAGTTTTCCGCGCACAGTATCGAGCAACTCGCGTAAACAAACCGCCCGCCAGGGACGAGTAACGGCCAAAGCGCCGACAACAGCTGCATCTGGAGCCTCGCAAATGCCGGGATGTCCTCGGGGCGGCGCAGAATCTTGATATCGGGGTGGCGGCGTACGACGCCGGTTGCCGAGCAGGGAACATCGAGGAGGATCCGGTCGAACGGACGCCCGTCCCACCACTGCGCGGGCTTCGACGCGTCGGCAGCTGCAAGCGTGGCGCTGAGCCCCAGACGGTCGAGATTCTCGCGAATGAGTTCGACGCGCTCCGCGTCGCGATCGATTGCAAGCAAGGTCGCGAGATCGGCGGTCCGCTCCGCGATGTGACAGGTCTTGCCTCCCGGCGCTGCGCAGGCGTCGAGTACGCGGTGTCCCGAACGCGCGTCGAGCATCGGCGCGGCAAGCTGGGCGCCGGCGTCCTGTACGGAAACCTTACCCTCGGCGAAGCCGGGGATCGCGTCTACGCCGAGTGCCTTTTCCAGACGCAATGCGGTCGGAATCCGCGGCGCGCGTTGCGCATCGAGTCCCGCGTCGTTGAGCGACCGCAGGTAGGCGTCGACTTCGATCTTGCGCTGGTTGACGCGTAACCACAGCGGCGGATGCTCGTTATTGGCGTCGAGCATGCGCGCGTAATCGTCTGGCCAGTCGTTGCGCATGCACTCGATGAGCCAGTCCGGGTGCGCGAATCGTCCTGCAGGTGCGGCAAGCGCCCGGGCGTCAATGCTCGCGCGCTCGCGCATGTAACGGCGCAGCAAAGCGTTGACGAAACCGCTGGCGCGCACGCTGCCAAGCAAGCGCGTTGCCGCGACTGACTCATCCACAATCGCGTGCGGCGGAATCGGCGAGTGCTGAATCTGAAAGAGCGCAACGCCCAGCAGTGCGCGCGCCAGCGGATCCATGTCGTCGAGTGGCCGCGCGCTGAGGGCCGCGAGCTGGCACGCAATGCGCGGCCACCACCGCAGCGTGCCG
>JBGPLJ010000128.1:0-9421 GCA_041486385.1 Steroidobacteraceae bacterium | reverse complement strand
CCGAGCTCTCGTTCCTGTCGAAGTCCGCGAACGATTTCGGCTAGATGAGCTTCGTCAGTTCGCCGGCCACGAGATTGCGCATCATTTTTTCTGCGAAGCCCGCGGGCCGGTCGAGCTCGAGCCGCTCGAGATAGGGGCGCACGCGCTCCGGAATGTAGGGGCGCGCGAGACTCGAGCCGAGCGCCAGCGCCTTGCCGACCCGCGTCGATGTCCGTTCCTGCAATTGCTTCAGCGCCTTTGCGAGCACGATCTCCTCGGCGGTGAAGTCCGTGCCGAACGGAAATTCCGACAACAGCCCCTGCTTGCGGTAAGGCACGAGCGCCCGTTCCAGCGCTGCCGGAAGGTTGTTGCGATGTTCCTCCGGAATTCTATAGTCGCCGCGGATCTTGCCGGCGGACTTGGCCTCGGTCAAAAGCGTTTCCTGAAAGCGCGAGTCCGCGATGGCAAGCATCGCCGCGACGCACTCGCTGTCCGTCTTGCCGCGCAGGTCTGCGATGCCGTATTCGGAGACGAATACGTCGCGCAGATGCCGCGGGATCGTCGTGTGCGCGTAGTTCCAGACGATGTTCGACGTGAGTTTGCCCGCGTGCGCGCGTGTCGAGCGCACGGCGAGGATCGAGCGGGCATCGGCGAGCGCGTGCGCCATGGCAACGAAGTTGTATTGACCGCCGACGCCGCTGACCACGCGGCCGTCCGCCAGTCCATCGGAAATGGCGGCCCCGAGACAGCTCGCCATCATCGTCGTGTTGATGAAGCGGCCGGCGGTGCGCTGCAGCCGGCGCAGCTCTTCATCCGCGCCGTAGAGCTGATTGATGAAGCCGACGCTCGTCATGTTGAACTGACGGCGTTCCCGATCCGGGAGGTCACGGAGTGCTGCGTAGAACCCCCGCGGCCCGAAGAAGAATCCGCCATGCAGCAGCACGCCAAAGCGCAGACGCCGTGCGCAGAAGTTCTCGAGGAGCTCCGCGCGCGCTGCGAGGTCGGCGAGGTCCGCGCGACAGCGTCCGTCGGGTCCCGTCAGCACGCCGTCGTGCCAGGAGATGCCATCGCGAAAAAATCCCACGTCGTTGAGTGCGCGGAACTCGTCTTCGCGGAGCTCGGGGCCAACGCCGTTCGCGATCAACCAGTCGAAGTATTCGGGCCCGATGGTCTCGGTGAGGCGGCCTTCGTTGAGGCCTTTCTGGATCGCGATGTGGGCATAGACGCGGCGCTTCAGGATGCCGCTGCGGTAGAGGTCGAGGAATCCGTCGACGAACATCTCGCTGCAACCGTAAACGCCCGTGTCGAACGGTTCGACGCCGCCGATGGCGGCAATGCGGTCGCCGAAACGCGCGAGCGCACGGGTCTCCGCCAGCAGACGGCTATAGACGTCACGCTGCTGATGGCGGAGTTGCAGGCTGTAAACGATGGCATCGCCGAGTTCTCCGATGCCGAGCTGCAGCGTTCCACCATCCCGCACGAGCGTGCTCGCATAGAGGCCGATCATGTGATCGACCGTGCCGAGCGCCATGTTGGGTGGACTGAAGAGGTCGTAGTCGTAGCTCGGGTGCTCGACGAGAAAGTCGAACGTCGCCGCGGGCACTTCGGCGTCGCCCAGCATGTAGGGCAGTTGGCTGTTCACTTCGCCGATGGCGACGAAGGCGCGGCCCGCCGCGCGCTGCGCCTGGATGTGCGGGATCAGATCGAGCGTGACGTCGGGATTGCAGGAGAGGCTCAGGTGCAGATTGCCGCCGACGACGCGTTTCGCCACGAGTTGTCCGAGCACGTTCGCGCCGTGTGCGATGACTTCGCGTGCAACGTCGGTGTAGTTCGCGCTCACGTAGTGCTGCTGGGCGGTCGGATTGCCAAGGTAGGCGCCCGGCTCCATGAAGAACTCGATGATCTCGATGTTGGACGGCAGTGTCCCGGACCGCAGCGCTGTTACGTAGTCGAGCTCGGGATAATTGCCAAAGACCCGCGCCACGAACGGCGCGAGGAAGCGGCGCTCCAGGTCGCTCGTCCAGGCGGGCTTGCGCAGACTCAGGGCCGTGAAGATCTTGAGTTTCAGGGACACATCGCGCGCGGCGCGGCGGAAGAATTCATTGGCGAGCGGATTGGGCTTGCCAAGCGCGAGCGGCAGCAGCATCACGACTTCCCGTCCGACACGGCTCAACGTCGCCTCTACGCATTCGCCGACGGAGTCGAGGAGGCGGGGTGATTGGCTCATGGCGCGCGACAGTCTACAGTCTCGGTCCGGCGGAGGAACCCACAGCTTGGCCGACTATCAACTGGTGAGCATCTGGCAGATCGCCGCTCCGATCGAGCCGGTCTGGAATGCCATTTATGACTCGGGCCGCTGGCCCGAGTGGTGGCCGTTCGTCGCCCGCGTCGATGAGCTCGAGCCGGGACAGCCGAACGGGGTCGGCGCGCTGCGCCGCTTTACCTGGCGCAGCCGCCTGCCGTATGAGCTGGCATTCGACCTGGAAGTCACGCTGGTCGATCCGCCGCACCGGCTCGAGGGGCGCACACGCGGCGACCTCAAGGGCCGCGGCATCTGGACGCTGGTGACCGTCGATGGCGGCACGCGCGTGCGCTACGACTGGACCGTGACGACCACGCGCTTCTGGATGAATCTCCTGGCTCCGCTGGCTCGGCCGGTCTTCACCTGGAATCACCACGCCGTGATGCGCGCCGGCGGCCACGGCCTTGCCGAGCTGCTGCAGGCGCCCCTCGTCTACGCCGGCCCCGAACGGCGCTAGGTCGTCGTTCCCCCCGGCCGCGGTGCCGGAGCACTTTCCCCGGGGGTAATTGATTTCAGCCGGCCCGTTGGCGGCGGATGGGGTCTGGCAAGCCCGGTCTGGCGATGTTTGCGGGCAGGCCGTCTAAGGCAAGATGCGTTTGAACGCTGGAGCCGGGCGCAGACATGGCCCCTCCGCTGACTGACTCCGCCGAAACCGTCGAACGGGCAAAATAAATCTGACCCCTTTTCGGGCTAGCCGCCGAAGGCATAGGTCAGGCCGATGTTGTAGACGGTCCTTTCGGTCTGTTCACCGTACAAATTCTTGACGACCGGCACCTGTGCGGCGAGCCTCAGAACAACTCCCCCGCCGACTTCGAACAGCACGCGCGGTGTCAGATAGAGGACCGCGCCGCCGGTATCGCCATCGAGTGTGCCCGCCGCGTCGATACGGTCACGTTCCGCGTGCCGATAGTTCAACTCGAGCACCGAGTCGACATGCGCGGCAAGCTTGCGCTCATACGCGAAGTTCGCGAGATAGATGCGGCCGTAGCGGTAATTGAAGTTGTTGGTGCCAGGCACGCGCAACTGCACGGAACTGAAAAGCGTCGAGTCGCGATTGATGAGGTAATAGCCCGACAAGCCCGCAAAGTAGTCCGTCGAACCGGTGCCGGGCTGCGCGTGCTCATCGAGGCGGGCACCACCGCGCGACTCATCGTTGACGCCCCAATCGGTCTTCAGGCCGAGCGTCGCGGAGATGTTCGCCCGGCGCCCGAGCGCACCCGTGAAGGGCGACGCCCAGAGCCGCACCTGCGCATAGATTTCAGGGTCCGCAAGACCCGAAGTATTCGTGCGTTCCGTGTCCGCGCCGGCGTGCTCGGTCAGAGTGCGTTCGCTGTACGGCAGTCGAGCGACGAGCAGCATGCGATCGGCGATGCTGTAGGCAAAGTCCGCCGTGTAGCGTTGCTCGATCGTGGATTCGCCCGCGGTGTCGTTGCCCTGGCTCTTGGCGAATCGCTCCCAATCGAAAGCGACGCGCCAGCCGCTCGCCGACAGCACGTCCTTGCCGAGCGCGTTGAAGGTCGGGTCGCCGCAGCGACAGATGGAACAGGCCTCGGCAACGGGCGCGAGGCCGGCCAGCGCGAGGGCTATTGGTATTCCTTTCGCGGCGCCGACGGCGAACCGCCGTCTCCCCATAGAAGATTTCATGATGACTCCCAGGCGGCTCCAACCGCCAGTTGCATTCCGTAGAGACTTGAAAAGTCGCGGGAGAGATCAGACGCTGGGAGGCGCGCGTGCTCGATGGGCGGAGGAAAGTCGAACGCCTGCAATAGCGGCGACATCGGTGAGAAGTAGAAGACTGCCGGCATCCGGAGTGAGCGTGGCGGGCATCGCCGCCGACGCGAGCGCCGGGGCGCCGCTCATCCCGAACGGACAGCTCTCGCCATCCGCGTGCGCATGGCGATGATGATAAGCGTGCTCGTCGCCAAGCAGCGCGCGCAGATCGGGATCGCAGGCGACGACACTCACGCGCCCGTCCGCATTGAACCCCGGCATGTAACCGGGCGCGACGAGCAGGCGCGGCAGCACCAGCGTCAATGCGGCGAGCAGGGTGAGAGCGCGGCGGCTTTTCTTATTCACGCGCATCGATGCAATGCCCGATCAACTCCGTGTCTCACTTGCTCGTCGACGGCGTCGGCTTCTTTGGAATCTGCTTCTTGCCCGGCTCCGCGGCGGGAAGCAGCCGCAGGTTGAATTTCACCGGGACATTCTCGCCGACGCTTTCCGGGTCCTCGTACTCGCCGCGACCGACACCGAAGTCGTGACGTTTCAGCGCGGCGGAGCCCACAAGATAGAACGCCGTGACGGCGCCTTCCTTACGGCTCGTGAAACTGAAGGCGATTGTCACATCGCGCGTGACGTCGCGAAGCGTGAGCTTGCCAGTGGCTTGGTAAGTGCCGGTCTTGGTCTTCGTGATGGCGCTTGTCACGTAGTGCGCAGTCTTGAAGTTCGCGATATCGAAGAAGTCCGGACCCAGCAAGGTGCCGTTACGCTGCTCTTCTCCGGTGTCGGCCGATGCGAGGTCGACCGTCACATCGAATTGGCTGCCGGCCATATCGGCGGCGTCGAACCTGATCGACGCGCTGAACTTGCCGAAGTGCCCTTCGAATGGCGCTCCCATCTGATCGGCGCCGAAAGTGAGCGTGCTCCGGGTTGCATCCATGCTGTAGGCCCGTGCCGCCGCGTGCGACGCGAGCGGCGCGGAGACGATCAAAGCGCCCAATAAGAGAAGGAGTGGCTTGTGCATGGCTTGCGCCTGATGGCCTAGGTTCGCGTAAAGGGCAGCATGCGCTTCAGGACACTGTCCTTGAGCACGAAGTGATGTTTGAGCGCCGCGAGAATGTGCAGCGTGACGACTGCGGCGAGCGTGACCGCAAGCGTGGTATGCGTCGTCTGCATGATCTCACCGAGCGCTTTGTTCGGCGCGATCGGCATGGGCCAGGAAAAAAGTCCGAACCAGCGGAACGGAAAATTCTTTGCGGCTGTCATGATCCAGCCGGTGATCGGCATCGCGAACAGGCAAACGTAAAGGAGGGTGTGCGTGACATTTGCGAGGCGGCGTTCGTAGGGCTTGAGCGTCGCCGGCAGCGTCGGCACGGGATTCGCGAGCCGCCACGCGAGGCGCAGTGTCGCAAGCACCAGGATGGTGACGCCGATGGATTTGTGCCGCACCATGATCAGAGCCTTGGCGACGCCGAAGGGCATGTCGTCCGCGATGAGCGCGCTCATGAATTGCAGAACGACCAGAACGACCACGATCCAGTGCAGGGATTGCGCGACCGCGCCATACCGATTGAGTGAATTGCGTATCTGCATGGCTCGCAAGTCTAGCAACATTGAATGCACCCGGTATCATGCTCACGCCGTGACGAGCCGGGTAGCTGCTACGACTGAAGGAGACGTATGAAGTTCGCCTCGCGTGCCGCTTTGCGAACAATATTGCCGGCCGCGCTGGCGTTCGCTCTGGCGGGTTGTCCTACGCCGCCCACGCGTCCCGCAGCGACCGGCGCACCTGCATCGACGCCGGCGAGCGCGTCGCAGATGCCCGGCAAGCTCTATCGCGTCGTTACGGAGGCGTCCGAGGTCCGCATCCTGGTGTACCGGTCGGGCACACTCGCCAAGCTCGGCCACAATCACGTGATGACGTCGCACAACCTGATCGGCAGTGTGACGCTGCCGGAAGACCCTGCCGACGCTCATTTCGAAATCATGATGCCCGTGATGTCGCTCGCCGTCGATGAACCGGACAAGCGCGCGGAGGAAGGCGCGGACTTTGCCACGCCGGTGAGCGATACGGCGCGCGCAGGCACGCACAAGAACATGATGCGACCCGAGGTACTCGACGGGGATCAGTTTCCGGCAGTCGCGGTGCGATCAACCGGTATTACGCGGGCGGGCGAGACTTACGAGGTTTCGTTTCAGGTCGACCTCAAGGGTGCGACGCATGAGCTCAAGGCGCCCGTGCGTCTTGCGCTCGACGGTGACGGTCTCACCGCGACGGGCGAGTTCACGTTCAAACAGACGGACCTCGGCCTGACGCCTTTCTCCGCGGCGCTCGGTGCGCTGGCGGTACAGGATCAACTGGATGTGAAATTCAAAATACGCGCCGAGCTCAGCGCGGAATGACCAATTCCTTCATCAGCTCGTCGGCACGGTAGACCTTGAGCAGGATTTCCTTGAGCGCCGCCGTGTCAACCGCGATGGCGCGGTTCGCGTCCGCGTCGAACCAGTAACGGCCCGCGACGGATGCGCGATTGCCGTCGAAGACAACACCGACGAGTTCTCCGGCTGTACTGACCACTGCGCAGCCCGGACAGCCGGCGCCGATATCGTTGTCGATGGCGATGTCGAGTCCGGCCGTAGCGGTGATTCTGGGTTTCGCGTCGAGCCAAAATGACGGCAGGAAGTCGCCTGTCGGCGATGCGGTGCCTTCGAACATCTGGCTGAGCGTTGTCATGGGCGCGATCGTTGCGCCATTGACGCTCAGGCCGGCCATCGTGCCGGACGACAGCCGCAGGGTGCCGGTGGCGTCGGAGTAATCCGACGCGTTGCCGAATTTCGCGCGCGCTCGAGCGAGCCGTTCCCCCGCGCGCCGCATGGGCGCTTCCACGTCTTGCTGCCAGGCGGCCTCGGCCGTCTGTGTCTCCGAGGAGAGATCCCGTGCGAGTTCAATCAGCGGGTCCTCCGATGCAACGATCGCACCTACGCCAGTGGTCCAGAGCTGCACGCGATACGCGGGGTCGACGAGCCGTGTGTGGCTGATCACCCGCTCTGCGATCGTCATCGGCGCTTCGGTCGCGAAGAGATGCGCGACCGCGAGGTTGTTCGCCTTGGCCCGGTCGCGCACGCGCTCCAGCAGGAACGTGAGCGTCAGCGATTCAACGTCGATGGCGATGGGCGCGTTGCTCGCGAGCGCGTTTTCGATCCGCGGCAGATCGGCGTTGTGAAATCCCGGGCGCCGTTCGGTATCGGGTTTTTGCCTTTCCGCCGCGCCGCGTATCAGGAGGTTGGCAAAGATGCAGAGCTTGCAAGTGAGGGCGCCGCCGTTCTCGAGCGCTCCTTGCCGTGGAAAGAGCGACCGTCGTGCCTGCTGCGCGGCCGCGATGTCATCGAAAGCGGATGCGGTCGTGAGCTTGAAGTCGGGATCCTGTGCGAGGCGGAGTTTGAACGCGTCCTCCTGCTGGCGCTTCCTGGCGAGCTGCCGCTCATCGAGGAGAGCCGCGAAGAGCGCGCTCTGCAAGCGCAGTTCGCGATCGATACTCGCGAGCGGCTCCGCCACATGGTCCCGCGCGGACGCACCTGCCAGCGCAAACTGCGCGTAGCGACCCTTGAGTTCCGCCGCCTCGAGCAGCGCGAAAGGCAGCACCGTGTCCCGATCCGTGAGCAGTTCCGCGACGCTGTGCGTGCGGTACGTAGGCGCCGGATGACCGGAGACAAAGAGCGGCTCGCCCACGGCCGGTCCGGCAAAATTGACGCGCAGGAAAGCGTCCGTCTGCGCGGGTTTGCCTTCGACGTATACGCGCAGCAGCGCGACGTCAAAGGCCTGACGGGGAAACTCGAATGCGGCCCCGGCAAACCGCGCGACACTGCGCTCCGGTGCGAATGCAAGGCGGACATCGGCGTAGGTGCGGTACTTGTAGAGCCGGTACTCCGCGCCCGAGAAGAGCGCGACCGGTTCGCAGTCGAGGGGCTCGGCTTTGGGATCCGATCGCAGCGCGTCCTCGCAGGCTTGTTCGAGCCGCGCGAGCTCACGGTCGCGAGCGTTCTGAGCGGCAACTGCATCGAGACCCGCGGTCGCGAGCTGCACCTGGCCGGTGATGTCTTCGGTCGCCACCAGAACCTGCGCGCGCATACGCCGGCAGCGCCTTTCATCGCTCATGCCGCGGCTGAGAAACCCGTTGCTCCCGAGATCGGCGGCGGAATTCGTGTTGTCCGCCAGGCAGATGTCCACGCATCCCCGGCTGGTCATCATCAGACCGTGCGCAGAGACGAGCGCCGCACTGCAGCCGCCGGTCAGACGCACGCTTGCGAGCTGCAGGTGATTGAGCCAGGCATCGTCGAGCGTCACGCTGCGACGCGCTGCGATGAGATCACGCGGGACGCGTTCAAAGGTCCACAACCCTTCGTCGGCGTTCGCGAGCGTCGCGCCGACGCTCCCCGAAAGCGCCAGCAAGGTCAGCAACGCGCGCGGGAGGCTCGAAACGGTGGACATCCGGGAGCGGCCGCTCTCGCTTCAGTTCTCTTGCGACATGAGCACGAGCGGCGTGCCTTCAGGCGCAATGAACATCGCGGTAGTTGCGGGATCGAGCACGCTTGGCATGCGCGTTTCCGGCTCGAGGCCCTGCTCGCGGATCTTCTCGAGCCTGAGCGGCAGATCGCTATCGACGAAGAGCAGCACCGGCTTCCTGAAGTCGTCCGGCCGATAAAGGCCGATGTCGAGATGGTCCGAGGTGAGGCTGATGCGCACGAAGGGCTCCGCGGTTTCTTCGGCAGCGATGAAGCCAAGCTTGTCCCAGAACTTGACGGCTGCGCCGAAGTCCGTCTGCGGCGTGCCGAATTCAGTGAAGTAGCCGCACAGCGACACTTCGGTTTCGCGCCGGTCCGGCGGCGAATAGGTGCGCGCTTCGAGCAGGGTCAGCATCTGTCCGCCCGGATCCTTGAACCCGACTTCATTGAACTCATCGTCGCCGAGCTTCTGGAAGACGGGGTGGATGCCGAGTCGCACGAGCTCGGCGACGTGCGGCTTCAAGTCCGGCCACACGAACGTCAAGGCCGGGGATTGAAATTCGTGGCCATGCAGCCCGATCGCGACTCGGCCATCGGTCACGACGGCATACGGATGCTTCCAGGCTTCGCTGACCGTTGCTTCGGAAAAACCGAGGCGCCGATAGAAGTCGAGCGATTCGAGCACGTCGGGTGCGGTCACGCTGATTTCAAGAAATCGGCCAAGCATTAGGGGCACTTACTCGAATACACAAACGCGCCGCCACAATAGCCGACCCGAGCTTGTGACAGAAGGGGCAAGTGCAAAGAAGTAGAACTGGCGCAGATTTGTTTTCCACGGTGGCGGCGGCGATGGCTGGGGGCCTCCTTCGCGCTCATGGCGCAAACGCGCATCAGAAATTCCGGCGGACGACCGCTCGG
>JBGPLJ010000127.1:0-9448 GCA_041486385.1 Steroidobacteraceae bacterium | reverse complement strand
GGGCATCTTGCGCGCGGTATTCGGCACATAGTCGAGATCGCAGTCGGGGCTCGGCGTACGCAGATTGATGGTCGGCGGCGCGACCTGATCGCGGATCGCGAGGATCGAAAAAATCGCTTCGATCGCGCCGGCCGCGCCCAGGAGATGCCCCGTCATCGACTTGGTCGAACTCACCGCGAGTTTGTATGCGTGATCGCCAAAGGCACGCTTCATCGCCACCGTTTCCGCGCGATCCCCAAGCGGCGTCGAGGTGGCGTGCGCGTTGATGTATTGGACCTCGTCGGGATTGATGCGCGCATCGGCAAGGGCGTTCGCCATGGCGAGCCGCGCGCCCTCGCCGTTCTCGGGCGGTGCCGTGATGTGGAAGGCGTCGCCGCTCATGCCAAAACCAATGAGTTCCGCATAGATCCGGGCGCCACGCTTGCGCGCGTGTTCGTACTCTTCGAGCATCATGGCGCCAGCGCCGTCGCCGAGCACGAAGCCATCGCGGTCCTTGTCCCAAGGCCGGCTTGCGCCCTGCGGATCGTCGTTGCGTTCCGACAAGGCCTTCGCCTGACCGAAACCGCCGATCGCGGTCGGCGTCTGCCCCATCTCGGCGCCACCGGCAAGCAGCGCGTCGGCGTCACCGTAGCAGATCAGCCGGTGGCCGAGGCCGAGCGCATGGGTTGCCGTCGTGCAGGCGGTGACCACGGCAAGGTTGGGGCCGGTCAGGCCGAACCTGATCGAGAGGTGCCCGGAGATCATGTTGATGATGCTGCCGGGGATGTAGAACGGCGAAATCTTGCGTGGCCCTTTCGCTGCCAGGTAGCGGCCGTACGTGTCTTCGATCGTCTCGAGACCGCCGATGCCCGCGCCCATGATCGCCCCGACACGTGGCGCGTTCTCCGGCGTGACCACCAACCCGGAGTCGGTGAATGCCTGCACACCGGCGGCATAGCCGTAGTGCTGGAATGCATCCATCTTGCGGGCTTCCTTGGTGTTCAGGTACTGCTCGACGTTGAAGTCCTTTACCGAGCCGCAGATGCGCGTGGGAAACGGGGCCGCATCGAAGCGCGTGATCATGCCAATGCCGCTCTCGCCGCGCTGAGCGGCCGCCCACGCGGTATCCACCCGTGATCCCAGCGGCGAAACAATCCCGAGTCCAGTGACGACTACACGGCGTCTAGACAATGCGGCACCTTTAAGGGAGATGGAGTATTGGGCTGTGCGGCTTCGTCGGGTGCCCGGCAGTCACGCCGGGCTACCCCACGGCAGGCTCAGGACTTCTTCGCGTGTTCGTTGATGTAGTCGATGGCTTGCTGGACGGTCGTGATCTTCTCGGCGTCTTCGTCCGGAATCTCGATCTCGAATTCTTCTTCGAGCGCCATCACCAGTTCGACCGTGTCCAGCGAGTCGGCTCCCAGGTCGTCGACGAACGAGGCATCGCTGGTCACCTGTTCTTCTTTGACGCCCAGCTGCTCGGCGACGATCCCTTTAACCCGTTGATCAACAGTGCTCATCGTTGTGGTGTCCTCTTCGAAGGATTTGCCGTGAGGCACGCGGTCCCCCGACCGCATGGGCGCGGTATTCTAGGGGAAGGACCCGCACCCCGCTACCTTGTAATCCTGTGACTGATTGTTTTCCTTGACAAATCCGAGAGACCGGCGTTGGGTCCGGCGCAAACTCGCGCTAAGTCATGTACATACCGCCGTTTACGTGCAGCGTTTGCCCCGTGATATAGGCCGCCTCCGAGGAGGCCAGAAACGCTACGGCGGCCGCAATGTCTTCGGGAAGGCCGAGTCGCGCCACCGGAATTTGCGCTGCAAGGGCGGCTCGCTGCTCATCATTCAGGGCCCGCGTCATATCCGTATCGATGAATCCTGGGGCCACGACATTCACGGTAATGCCGCGCGATGCGACTTCGCGGGCCAGCGCGCGGGAGAAGCCCTCGATTCCGGCTTTCGCCGCCGCATAGTTGGTTTGCCCGGCATTGCCGAGCGCGCCAACGACGGAAGAGACGCTGATGATGCGGCCATGGCGGTTCTTCATCATGCCGCGCACGCAAGCCTTGGACATTCGAAACACGCCGCTGAGATTCGTTGCCAGCAGATCGTCCCAGTCTGAGGGCTTCATCCGCAGCAGCAGGTTGTCGCGCGTGATGCCCGCGTTGTTGACAAGTATGGCGGGCGGACCCTCGCGCTTTTCGATGTCATCGATCACTCGATCGACCGATTCCTGCTGCGCGACGTCGAGCACGATGCCGCGACCGCCGGCGCTCGCAGCCGCAAGATAGTCGCTGATCGCCTTGGCGCCCGACTCAGAGGTTGCCGTGCCGATCACCGTGGCGCCTTTGCCGGCGAACGCGAGCGCGATGGCTTTGCCGATGCCACGCGAAGCGCCAGTGACCAGCACGACCTCATTCTTGGACATGCACTACCCCGCCACTGCGCCAAGCGCCTCATTGAGCGACGCCGCGTCTTCGATCGCGAGCATGCGGATTTCCTTGTTGCGTTCGATGCGCCGGTTGAGCGCTGTCAGCACCTTGCCCGGTCCACACTCAATGATAGTACGTGTGCCCCCCGCAACCATGCGCTGAATGACTCTCGACCAGCGCACCGGGCTATGGAGCTGGCGCACGAGCGCATCGCGGATTCCCTCCGCTGTCGCATGCCGTTCGAGATCCACATTGAAGACATCGATATTCACCGGCGGCGTAATGGCAACCCGTGCCAGCCGCTGCCGCAACCGTTCCGCCGCGGGCAACATGAGCGCGCTGTGCGAAGGCACACTCACGGCCAGGGGAATCGCCCGCTTCGCGCCCTTGGCTTTCGCGACTTCAATTGCCCGGGCAACCGCCGCGGCGTTGCCCGCGATCACTACTTGCCCCGGCGCGTTGTAATTAACTGCTTCGACTACTTCGCCGTCGCGCGCTTCTGCGCAGGCCGCCTCGATATCCGCGTCTTCGAGACCCAGTATTGCCGCCATCGCGCCTTGCCCGAGCGGCACGGCCGCCTGCATCGCTTGTCCCCGAAATCTCACGACATCGAGGGCCACGTGAAAGTCGATGGCGCCCGCGCAAACGAGCGCTGTAAATTCCCCAAGGCTGTGGCCCGCCATTTGCGCAGGTGCGAGTCCACCATGCGCGCGCCACGCCCGCCACACGGCGACGCCCGCAGCCAGCATCGCGGGCTGTGTGCGCTCGGTCGCATTGAGCTGCTCCTCGGGGCCCGCCTGGCACAGTTGCCACAGGTCGTAGCCGAGTACCTGGGAGGCCTCCGCAAAGGTCTCCTTGACCGCAGGCTCGGTGGCGGCGAGTCCGGCAAGCATGCCAATCGACTGCGAACCCTGGCCTGGAAATACCAGTGCGAACGTCATGCGTCATCCTGTGTCTGTCCGAGTTGTGTCGGGCGCGCGCGAATTATAGCGGTCGTGGCCGCGCCGCAAGACACAGTGCGCACGTCAGGCCGCCGATCGCGCCGTACATATGGGCATCAACCACCACATGCAGGCGCCCTTCCATCCCGCTCAGCGGCAGGGCACCGTGGGTCTGCTCCCATGCAAGCTTGCCTACGACAAACGCTGCCAGGATCCACGCGTCCCAATCACGGCGCTTCAGATGCGCCCAGGTTCCGGCAGTCATCACTCCGTGAAGCACACCGGAGAGACCTACATACCAGGCGAGTTGCGGTTCGAGAAACCAGAACCCGGCGTCGATCGCCAGCGCACTGGCGGCCAGGACCGCCAACCACTGGCGTGGCGAGTAATCGCCACAGAAGAGAGCCCACATGAGTGCGAGCCCGGCGAGATTGAGACTGGCGTGCGACCAGCCGAGGTGGACGATGTGGCCTGTCACGAAGCGCCATAGCTCGCCATGTTCGAGGCCGGCGCGTTCGTAGCGCAGCGCAGCCTTGAGCGGTTCACCACCGAGCTCGAGGGCGAGAATACTGACGCAAATCGACGACAGCACAAGGAGCCGCACACCGTCGATTTGCAGAAATGTGCGCCACGCCGGCGTCGGTCGCGTAATCAGGCTAACCCCGTTTTGTTATCATCCCATTCTCTCTTTATACCGCATGGCGCGCCGGATCCTGTAGGCGCCAGGATAAGCTCTCATGAAGTTGTTGGCTCGATCGGAACGTCGCCGCAATCCAGCCGGTCAGATCGGCTTTACCTTGATTGAGATCATGGTCGTCATGGTCATCCTTGCCTTGCTCGCGACCCTTGTCGTGCCCAAGGTGCTGGGTCAGCTCGACAAGGCACGCATCAGCAAGGCAAAGACGGACATCCGCGGCTACGAGACCGCGCTCAACATGTTCCGGCTCGACAACTTCAAGTACCCGACAACCGACCAGGGGCTCGAAGCGCTCGTCAAGAAGCCGACCGATCCTTCGATTCGCAACTGGAAGGCCGGCGGCTACATTCCGAAGCTGACGAAGGATCCCTGGGGCTATGACTACCAGTACATCTTCCCGGGCACCCACGGAAATGACTTCGACCTCTTCTCCTACGGCGCGGACAATCAGCCAGGCGGCGAGGAAAACAACGCCGACATCGGCAACTGGAGCATCGACTAGCGCAGTAGGCCGCCGCCTCGGAGGATCCTCGTGAGGCATGCGCGTTCCTCGGGCGTCACCGCGCGGCAGCGCGCCTTCACGCTCATCGAGATCCTGGTCGTCGTCACTATCGTCGCGATCATCATCGGCGTCGTCGTGCTGTCGGTGAATATCACCGGCCGTGACAGCGAACTGCACAAGGAATCGAAGCGGCTCGATGCGCTCATCGCCGCGGGCCGTGAACAGGCCGAGATGCAGGTGCGCGACTACGGCATCTATCTGCAGGAGCACAGCTACCGCTTCATGGTTTTCGACCCGCGGCGCGGCATGTGGGATGACGCCGAGGAGACGGAGTTGCGCGAACGCCAGTTGCCCGACGGCATCGGACTTGATCTCGTACTCGAGGGGCGCGAGGTCCTGCTCAAACCTCCTATCGGCGACACGCCGCCGCAGCCGCAGATCCTGCTCTACGCATCGGGCGATCTGAATTCCTTCGACATTACCGTGAAGCGCCAGGCAACCGACCATCGGGCGGAAATCCGCGTTGCCGAGAGCGGTGAAGTGGAATTCACGGACGTGGATCACATGCCGGAGTCCCCACGATGACCCGCCATCCGCACATCGGCCAACGTGGCTTTACGCTGATCGAAGTGATCGTCGCGCTCTTCATCATAGTCATCATCCTTGCCGCGCTCTTCCGCCAGATCAATTCCGTCGCCAGGACTTCCGCGGACTTGCGCGAACGCACGCTCGCGCAATGGATCGCACTCGATCGGCTCGTGGAGTTGCGGGTGAATGGTGTGCCACCTGTCGGCCAGAAGACCGAGGGCAAACTCGACTACGCCAATGAGAAATGGCGCTGGCAGAGTGAAACACTCGCGACGGCCAACAAGAGTCTCGTGCTCATACGGGTACACGCGGGCCTCGAGAGTGCGCCCAGGGACAGCTGGAGCGCCACGGTAGACAGCTTCAAGAGCACTGCGATCATGACCGGCGGCGTGCCCATTAACTGGCTCGGCAGCAGCACGGGCGCGCCTGGTGGGCCGGGCGGCCCCGGTACGACGCCTGCGCCGGGTACTGGAAGTCCGACCTCTCCCGGCACGCCGCCTCCGCCGAGCAACGGAGGCCCGATCACGTGATGTGGCACGCTCACAATCGATCGCGCGGCTTCACGCTGTTCGAGCTGATGGTTGCGATCGCGATCTTCGCGATACTGACAGCCATTGCCTACGCATCACTCAACAGCTCAATTCGCAATCGCGAAACAACTGCGCAGAATCTAGCGAAGCTGCGCGACCTGCAGACCGCAGTGCGCTTGCTCGAACAGGATTTCCAACAGCTTGCACCGCGGCCCGTGCGCGATGCGCTTGGTGGACCCAATCATCCGGCACTGAGCGCCGACGGACGTAACGTCTACACGGTGCTGCTGACGCGCTCCGGTTGGTCAAACACAGCTGGGCTGCAGCGCCCCGCCTTGCAACGCGTCGGCTATCTCATCGAAGGCGACACGTTGCGCAGAGATTCCTGGACCGTGCTCGACGCCACGCAGTCGAACGAACCCGTGAAGCGCGTGCTGTTGAAGAAGGTGCGCCGCTTTGCAGTACGTTTCTTGGACAACACCCACCAATGGCAGACGCAGTGGCCAGCGGCCTCGACACCCGCACCCGCGGGAGACCGCGCGCTGCCGATGGTGGTTGAAGTCACACTCGAGCTCGAAGATTGGGGAATTATCACACGCCTGTTCGAGGTCGCAGGATGAGGGCGCCGCCCTCCAGGCGCGCATTGGCGGGTCGCAGACGCCTTGCCCCTGCGAAGCGTCAACGGGGCGTCGCACTCCTCATTGCGCTCGTCCTGATGGCGCTCGTGATCATCATCATTTACGACGTCTGGTTCTCCGGCGCGATGGAGCAGCGCCGCACCTTCGCCGTATTGAGTCTCGAGCGAGCACTGCAATACGGCATAGGAGCGGAGAGTTTTATCGCCAAGATTCTGCAGGACGACGCCGCCAATAGCACTCAGGACACACTGGCCGAAATCTGGGCACAGCACTTGCCGCCCTATGAGGTTGATGGCGGTCAGATCGACGGCGGCATCGAAGACATGCAGGGCCGCTTCAACCTCAATAATCTTGCGGACCCGACGACCGGCGGCGTCAACCAGGAAGCCGTCGATCAATTCAGCCGCCTGCTGCAACTGGTGGGACTCGAAACCAAGTGGGCTGGGCTCGCCGCAGACTGGGTCGATGCGGATCTCAATCCGAGTTTTCCGGATGGCGCCGAAGATAGCGTGTACACGACACAGACGCCGCCCTATCTCCCGCCGAACGGACCGATCACGAGCACGAGCGAACTGCTCGCGCTGCCCGGCTTCGGTATCGAGCGCTATCGCCGCATCGAACCGTTTGTCGCGGCGTTGCCGATCGGCACAGCCGTGAATCTGTGCACGGCGCCGGGCGAAGTCATCGATTCATTCGGCAGCGGATTTCGTCAGTTCAGTCTCGATCCGGTGCAGCTCGCCAACGCGCGTGCCAGCAAGTGTTTCCCGACGATGGCCGATTTTCAGGCAGCGTTGCCGCCCGCCGACTGGGCGCGCATGCAGGCCAAGAACAAGAACGGCGTCGGCGAGCAATCGCACTACTTCCGCATGACCGCGACCGTCACTATTGGCACTGCCCAGTTCACCCTGTACAGTCTTTTGTATCGCGATTCGGCCCAGGTGCGGCCTATTCTCAGGAGCTGGGGAAGCAACTAGTGACGGAGACTCTCGTCATACGTCTGCCCGCCGATGCGCAAGACGCCGCGTCGTGGATCGTCACGGATGCTGCAGGTACGCGCATCGCAGGCATGCAACAGGGGCCGCTGAGCCTGGCCGCCGCGCTCACCGCGAAGCGCCGCGTCGTCGTGCTCGTACCCGGAACGGATGTGCTGCTCACTGAGCCGGAGCTCCCAGTCCGCGGTGGCGCGCGGCTGCATCAGGTGGTTCCGTTTGCCCTCGAAGATGCATTGGCGGACGACGTGGAAAAGATGCATTTTGCCGTGGGCAAGCCGGGTGACCGGACCGGCACACCGGTCGCGGTGATTGCGCTGGAGCGCATGCAGGCGTGGCTGGCACGCCTGAGCTCCGTCGGCATCAACGCCGATGCGCTCTATGCCGACTCGGCCGCCCTGCCCGAGAATCCCGGGCAGATCGTTGTCGCCGTCGAAGGCCCCCTCGTACATATCCGCAGGCCCGACGCCCTGCCGGTCACGCTGCCCGCCGATCCTCTGGCCGATGCGTTGACTATTGCCGGCGCGCTCGATCCCGATCCGGCGATCGCGTCGACGCAGCACCTGCTTGTGTACGTCCCGCAGATTGACTGGGAGCATCTGCAGGCCGAGGTCGAAGCATTGCTCGAGCGCTGTGCAACTTTACGCGTGCAGCTGCTGCCGGACGGACTGCTTCCGCTCCTCGCGCAGCAGCTTGCGGCCCACGACCAGGCACATCCACCGATCAATCTTCTGCAGGGTGCGTTCGCGACCAACAAGGGTTTCGCGGCCGAATGGGGCGCATGGCGTGTCGCCGCGATACTAGCTGGAGCGCTTCTCATTACGCACATTAGCGCGCAGGGCATACAGCTCTGGCGTCTGCATCACGTCGAGAAGTCGCTCGACGACAATATTGCCAAGGTTTTTCATCAGGCCATGCCAGCTGCGCACAATGTGGCGAATGCGCGGCAGCAGATGGAGGGTCGCCTCGGCCTCGCGCGCGATGGCGGTGTCGGCGGCGGCCTGCTCGAGAGCCTGGGTGCGCTAGGCAATGCGCTTACGCAGGTGCCGAGTACATCGGTTGGTAACATTAATTATCGGGACACGGTGCTCGATCTGAAGTTGACTGCGCCGGACATCGCAAGCCTCGACCGTGTCATGAAGCTCGTCGTGCAGCGCGGGCTCGCGGCCAGCCTGGAAGGCACGAGTCAGCAAGGTGCGCAATTCGAGGGCCGGCTGCAGATCAGAGGAGCGGGCAAGACATGAATGCGCTCCTCGAGTGGTACCAGGCCCTCGCTCAACGTGAACGCAAGCTTGTGTTCTGGGGCGGGCTCAGCGCCGGTTTCCTCATTCTAGTCTTCGGCATTCTGTGGCCGTTGCACACTGCCGTGGCGGGCGCACGACAGCGGGTCGAGAACAAGAGCGCGGACCTCGTCTGGATGCGAAGCCATGCGCTCGAAGTGCTCGCATCCGCGAGTGGCATGGCCGGCGCAGGCGATTCGCTTGTTGTCATCATCGATCGCACCGCGCACGAGCTCGGTCTCGCTGACATGATCAAAGGCACGACGCCCTCGGGAGCCAATGGCACGCGCGTCGAATTGCAGAACGCTCCTTTCGACCTGATGGCGGGCTGGCTCGCGCGACTTCACGAGCAGTATGGCGTCAACGTCGCCGCAGCAACATTTGATCATTCCGGCGCGCCGGGTCTCGTCAATGCGAGCCTCGAGTTGACGCGCGGCGGTTCCTAAGCCCAGTGCTGCCATGAGCAGCGGCGCCCGATGGCTCATCGCCCTCTGTGTTCTCGTATTCCTGGCGGTCGTTGCCGCCAATCTGCCAGCTTCGCTCGCAACCCGCTGGCTGCCGTCGACGGTGAGCGTCGGTTCCTTGAGCGGCACGCTTTGGCACGGTGAAGCGCTCGCGGTGCGCGCCGCCGGAATTGATGTCGAGCGCGTCGAGTGGCATCTGCATCCCCTCGCGCTACTCGCTGGCCGCGTGTCCGCCCACGTAGAGGCCGCTCAGGCGGCCGATCAGCTCAGCGCAGACGTGATACTCAGCGGCGATCGCATCGAGGCACACGGCGTCGACGCAAGCATTGATGTGGCCAACCTTGCGGGCCGCATGCTACCCGCCGGCTGGGCTGGACTCGCGCGGCTCAAGTTCGACGAAATCGTT
>JBGPLJ010000126.1:0-9489 GCA_041486385.1 Steroidobacteraceae bacterium | reverse complement strand
GGTAGCTCAGTTGGTAGAGCAGCGGACTGAAAATCCGCGTGTCGGCGGTTCAATTCCGCCCCTGGCCACCATCCAAATCAGTTGCTTAACATAGCGGTCATTCAGGGCCTCGGCTATTGTACTTGTTGGAGTCGTGCAGGCCTGAATTGTGGGGACACTTCGAATGTCGATAGACCGCAGAAAGCTACTGATACTTGGCGGCTCAACGCTGGCGATCCTGGGCACCTCTGCCGCCGCGCCATCGGCAACGCTGGAGCCGAACATGAAGCAACCCAAGGAACGCGTTTTGGGCATCGGCGGCCTATTCTTCCGGAGCCGCGATCCCGAGGCCCTGGCGCGGTGGTACGAACTTCATCTTGGTATTGACCCAGTGCCAACGGACTATGACAAGCCGGTATGGCAACAGGCCGCAGGTCCGACTGTATTCAGCCCGTTTCCGATGGACACCAAGTACTTCGACTCTCCACAGCAAGCGTGGATGGTGAACTTTCGTGTTCGAAGTCTCGATGCCATCGTCGCGCAGCTGCGGGCTGCAAATATTTCGGTGAAAGTTGACACCGAGAAATATCCAAACGGGCGTTTCGCCAGGCTCCATGACCCAGAGGGAAATCCCATCGAACTATGGGAGCCAGCAACACCGCCGCGCTGACGTCACGACGCACGTGTGATCGCGCGTGAGCGATGGATATGGCGGAGGGCGTTACGGCAGCGTGACGCGCTTGCCTGCAAGTGGCGTCGGGCTGGCAGGGCCACCAGTCAGAGTTTCGTTGGCGTCGTAGAAGCGTACGGATTCTGTCCCGTTAAAGGTGTCGACTCTTACTTTGATGTCATAGGAGATTTCCGTACGGCCCGCGAATTTATGCGTAGTGCGGTCCGCGACAATTTCCATCCACTTGCCCTTGATTCGCTCGCCGTCCTTTATCCAAATGCCCTTACCGTCGCTGTCACTGGTACGGGGGTCGCCAGCATCGGGGTTGGCCTGCTGCATGGTCCCATCGGCATTGAAGACATACATGTGATACGGAAACGGTGCGCCTGAATCCTTGACGAACCACGTGCCCACAATGGGATTGGCTCCGCCGTCCGCGCTCTTGAAGTTGCAACCGGGCAATCCCAGCATGGAAGCCACCGACAACACGTAGGCGAAAGTCATTCCGAATTTCCTCATGGCAATACCAAGCCTCATGCCGCCAGCGGAGAGGCCAGATCATAGGCTATGACAGCCAGCCAATGCGGGCAGTGCGGAACGGCGGCGCTCATGTCGGCCGCTAATCACCCCTGCATTGCGGTCGCGTCTGTGACGATGGATTCGGCAGCCGGATGCAAGGCACGTCCACCCAGCACGTATCGCGTGCAGGCCTCGACGGCATCTCGATCCAGCGTCTGACCGGCCAACCTGTGGAGCTCGGCGAGCACGAAGTCCTCCGTCACCGCCGCGCGATAGGGTCGATACGAAGCCATTGCATCGAATGTGTCAGCCACGGCGAGGATGCGCGCCTCAACCATGATCGCTGATCCTTTGAGGCCCTGCGGATAGCCGCTGCCATCGATCCGCTCGTGATGTTGGAGAATCATCTCGGCCAGCGGCACCTGCGCGCGAGCGCGGAGCAAGATGTCATGGCCGATCGAGCAGTGTGTCTTAACGAGTGCGTACTCGGGGTCGGACAGCTTTCCCGGCTTGCTGATGATTTCGCTCGGTACGCCGAGCTTGCCGATGTCGTGAATCAGACCTGCGAAATGCAGGGCGAGTAGACGGTCGGCTCCCAATCCCATGATCGCACCGATCGCAGCGGCGACCTCGGCCACGCGCCTCTGATGGGTGTAGGTGAAAGGATCACGGTGCTGGTGCGCCCGCGACAATGACTCGATTGTTGGACGCAAGACCTCAAGCAGCGGGCTGTGGCCATGGTGCGTTGTTGCTAAATCCATTTGCAGGCGTCCTTACGGGTGTCCGGCGTTGCGGACCCTAGCCGTGCGAGCGGCTGCAGGGAGGAGATCTTGAGGGGATGAACGGAGTGAAAATGGCACCTGCGACGACCGTCACACTCTGGACTAATTCAGTCCTCCGCCGGCACGCGCTGTTGGTTGTCGTAGACAGGGTTGTAGCAGAGCGTGCCGAACTGCTTGATGACCTCGTGCCGCGCATTGTTTGGCGGCTCGTCCGGAATGGCGCGCAGCAGCGCCTCGTTCCTTGCGATGATGCCGTCGCGGAATTCCGGATGGCTCATGATGAACAGGTCGCCGCGCCGGATGGCGCGCAGCACGCGCCGGCCGACTTCCTCGGGCGCCATGAAGATGTTGGGGTCGAACTGCGGGCGCGGTCCGCGGCCCTGCCCCACCAGCGGCGGCGCCTCGGCCGGCTGGTTGCGCAGGTGGGCCGGGCGCGTCGCATCGGTGGTCACGCCGAGGCTGGTCCGTACCGGACCGGGGAAGAAGACCGAGGCGCCGATGGGCGTACCCTTCAGGTCGGTCGCGAGGGACTCCATCATGCCCGCGACCGCGAACTTGCTGGTGCAGTACAGGCCGGCACCGCCGACGGCGGAAAAGCCGCCGGTAGAGGAGGTGCTGACCACGTGTCCCTCTTCACCATGCGCCTGCATGCGCGGCAGCAGCGTGACGAGGCCGTTGATGACACCGCCGACATTGACGCCCATGCAGAAGTCCCAGTCCTTGAACGTCGCCGTCTGCATCGGGCCGAGGACGCCGACGCCGGCGTTGTTCACGAGGACATGAACCTTGCCGAAGACACGTTCGGCCTCGTCGGCCGCGGCGACCCAGCGTGCCCGATCGGTCACGTCCAGGCGGATGGCATGTACGCCGTCGTTGGGACCGAAGCCGGCCAGCGCCTCGTCCAGGGCCTCCTGCCGCACATCAGCAATAACCACCTTCATTCCGGCTCCTGCAAAGGCCTTGGCCATTCCCAGGCCCATGCCACTCGCGCCGCCCGTGATAAAGGCGGTCTTACCTGCCACGTCTTTCATGCCGGATTCTCCTGGGTTAATGGCTTCAGCAGCTCGAAGAGAAGGGTATTCGCAGGCCTACCGGCTGTTCACGCCGACGGCCGCACGTTCGCGTTCAATCGGAACAGATTCGTCGGATCGAACCTGTTCTTGATCTTCACCAGACGCGGGTAGTTTCCCAGATAGTTCTCGTCCACCTGCTTCTGTGACTCCTCGACGGCGTCATTCGTGTAGAAGCCGTCGGTATGAGGCGCGATCGTCGCCCAGTATTGGCGCAGCCACTTCAGATGTGGCGCCGGGTCCGCGGTGGCCGGCCAGTCGGCGGTCAACAGGGCCGTGGCGTGGACATTCCGGAATGGGAACGCGGTCGCATCGGCGGACACGCGTGCAATCGCGCCGCCAAGCTGCTGGAACCCAACCAAGGTGGTGCGCTCGGGATTCTGCTCGAGGCCGTCGATCATCGCGCTGATGAGCTGCGCCGAGATATGCCGGACATAGCCCGTCTTCGTGTACGAGCCGATTGCGCGTTGCTCGTTGCCGTCGCCGGAGCGCTGCAGCGCGACGTAGTCGATCGTCGCAATATTGTCGAACACGGGCTTTCCGAGGCTCCGGATCCTGCGCATGACTTCTTCCGCCCGACTCGCGGGGCCGGAGTAGCACAGCTGGAAGCCCACTCCACTGGCGCCCGCGAATCCCAATCCGGCGTTGGCCAAGAGAGCGAAGTCCAGGGCCAGATCGTCCGGGGCTTCGGCCTCGTAGTCGGAATAGAACGAGAGGACGCTTTTCGCCTGGCTCGGCGGGAACACGATCCTGCCACCGACCACTTGCCGCTGCATGGGATGCAGCGCGAAATCAAATGCGGTGACGACGCCAAAGTTACCGCCGCCGCCTCGCACACCCCAGTACAAGTCCGCGTTCTCGTGCGCGTCCGCGCGCAGGATCGCACCGTTGGCGGTGACGATTTCCACCGCACGAACGTTGTCGAGCGCGAGGCCGAAACGCCGCGCGAGCCGGCCGAAACCGCCGCCGAGCGTGAGCCCACCCACGCCGGTGTGCGATACCGTCCCGGCGGTCGTGACGAGCCCGTGCGCCATCGCTTCGTGGTCCATGTCGCCCAGCAGGCTCCCACCGGCCACGCGCGCGATGCGTGCCTGGGGGTCGACGCTTGCGCCGCGCAGGAGCGAGAGATCGATCTGCATGCCACGATCACACGTGGACTTCCCGGACGGACTATGGCCGCCACACTTCACGGCGAGGAGCAGGCTCGACGCGCGCGCGAATTGCACCGCGCTGCTCACGTCGGAGGCGCCGCGTGGCTGCACGATCAGCGCCGGATGCTTGTCCATCTGCGCGTTCAGGACGCGGCGGGCTTCGTCATAGGCGGGAACGCCAGGCAACAGCAGGTTGCCGCGGAGGCTGTCGGCGAGCTCTTGCACGCTGGCGCGCGTCAGCGTCACCGGCCGGCCATCGCCGGTGACCGCGTCGATGTCGCGGTCGACGGACATCGAGGGGCTCAGGAGGGCCGGCCAGGCGCGACCGATCGGCGCCGCGGTCAATCCCAGCATGGAAGCCCGGGCAAGGAAGCTGCGACGAGTCAGCATGACGATCCCCCCTCAGCTGCTTGTTATTGGGTGTTATTGGGTCGCGGAGGCCCGGCATTATTTGCGCAGTGCCGACCGCTGCCACAGGGCGCCGCAGAGTCAGGCGAGGCATATGGATCGGGCGGGTGAAACGTTACTTGTTGCCGACACCCGGGTCAACGCCGTGATCATGGGGTTGCCGGATCTTAATTTGCCGGCTGGATTCTGCAGACCATGGCGTCTATTCTGCCCGTTCCTCCGTTCGAGCATGGCCTGAGTGATTTTCTTTTTTGTTTCCGGCGGCCTGCTTTTTCTCCTGGACCAATGGAGCAAACGGATTGCGCAAACTCATGTCTGCATGGAATCCTCGTCCCGCGGAACGCTTCTTGAGCTGCGCGTGTCAGCGAATTCCAGGAACATGTACCGGCACGCGTACGCGCGAGGTGCGCTGGTGCTCTTGTGGTTCGCTTCCTTGCTTGCCGCGAGCCTCCTGTATGCCGAAGGCGACTGGTTTCAGAGCCCCATCACACAGAGCGCCCTCGGTGTTGCCTTTGGTGGTGCCGCGGGAAATTTGATGGACATTCTTCGCCGCCGCTGCGTGATTGACTTCATCCGTTTCCATCGCTGGCCGGTATTCAATCTGGCCGATATCGCCATTTTCACGGGTTTGATCGTGGCGCTGTGGCGGCGCAATTGAGCCGGTCATGCGACCAATCCTGTTCACATACCGCGGCAAAGCCATTCGAAGCTACACCGCCATGCTCTACGTCGGCGCGGTTGCGGCCATTGTCGCCGGTAATCTTGCAGCGCATGCCGCCGGTCTCGATTCCTTTCGCGTTTTCGTCGCCGATCTGGTCCTGCTGATTCCCGCCTTACTTGGCGCCAGACTCTTTTACCGCCTCTTCCATTGGCGGCGTTATCGCCAGGATCCGCGCGCTTTCCGGGGTCGAACCGGCGGCGGTGCGACACAGTACGGCGCCTTCGCCGCTGCGTTTCCGGTCTCTGTGCCGCTGCTCGCGGCGCTCCAACTTCCGCTCGGCGCGTTTTGGGACATCGCTACATTTTCAATTCTGGTCGGACTGTTCTTCGTTCGTATCGGTTGTTACCTCAATGGTTGTTGCGCCGGCCGCGCATCGCCCTCCCGGTTCACGCTGGTCCTGCCCAACTCGACAGGTGTATGGGAGCGCCGTATTCCCGCGCAATTGCTCGAAGCAGCGTGGTCAGCGGCGCTGCTGCTGCTCGCGATTGCGTTCTGGCGATTCATGCCATTTCCCGGTGCGCTGTTCCTGCTCACGACCGCGGCCTACGCGTGCGGGCGCCTCTTGCTGCTTTTCGTTCGCGAGCCGCATCCCGGCGCAACAGGATTCACAATCCAGCGCAGCATCTCGGTAACCCTGATCCTCTTCTCGCTTGCGGTTGTGACAGCGTACTGGCCGAAATAAGAAGGGAATTTCCATGGCCAATGATCTCACCGGAGAATTTGACGTCGTCGCCGAGTTCGCGATTCCCGCCGCGAACCGGTTGCTCGCGTACATGCATGCGTGCGAACGCTTCCCGCACAGCCTCGCCATGTACGTGGACGACACTCAGCCGATCGGCCCAGGCCTAGTCGTCAATCCCGTTCTCGTCGCCAGTGCCAACATTGATGGCGACGCGATCGTCAACCACGACGACATCGGAACGAGTGGCCCGCACCGCGGCCACGTCGCCGCAGCGGACTTCTTCCATTCCGGGGTGGACCCGCTCGTGAATGCGAACGCCGGCTTTCTCGAGGTGGAACCGACTCCGAGCCTCCTCAAGGGCCGCGTGCAGATGCAGTTGTCGGCCCCGAGGCTCGAACTCTCGGGCATCTCGGGAGCCAACGTTACCGCGCGCGTCGGGATCTTGGCCCGCTACTTTGCAAGTCCGCATACCGCTCCCTTGGCCGAATATGTCCGTGGAGAATTGCTGCTCACGACACCCGTCGGTCAGGTCAGTTCGCAGACCGCAAACGTTGTGGTCGTCAATCTCAAGGCGGCGCAGCTCTCCATCGGCTTCACGCCGCTATTCACGAGCCAGCCGGTCAGTCCGGAGGATCTGGCGGGCGTCAATCTCCTCATTCGCAATGCGCTGAAGACGAGCTTCATGCCCTCGAGCTCCACGCTGCCGTCGAACGTGCGTTTTCTTCAGTTCAAGACGCTCTCTGGAGCGCACAACGCCATCGCTCTGCTGCTGAACATGAACACGGCGCGCGGCAATGCCGCCACCTTCAATCAAGTTGTTCTTGGGGCAGGCGATGACTTCGCGTTCGCCGTGAGCGCCGATCTGGTGCGGGCAGCATTTCAACCCGCGCTTGACCAGATTCTCGCGACACCCATCGAGCCCGTGAAGTTCGACATCTCGATCTTCATACATACGTATCACATCACCTACACGATCACACTCGGAACGGCCACCGTCGCCTTCGAGAGCGGACAAATCGTGCTGACACTGACCGGATACGCCCACACAGGAACTTCCGTCCTCCCGGATTTTGACTTCACCGCTCGCCAGTCCTTCACGCTGCAGCCGGACGGCGCCACTGCCAACCTCGTCGTCGGAAATCTTGCGCTCGACACCTCGAGCTCGATCGTCAACGTGTTCAAGGACACAGCCGTCGCCAGATTTGCAGCGGTGCGCGATCAGGCCCTCAATCAAAGCAACGTCTTCGCCACCGTGCGCAGGATTCTGAGCGCCGACGCCAATCTCGGCGGCTTTCTCCGATCCCTGCTCGCGCCGCCCGCTCAATCGCATCTTCCTCAACCGCAAGACGTCGACCTCGCCTACACGTCGGTTGCAATCCAACCTTCGGGAGTCGTTCTTCACGGGTCGATGGGTGTTCCGGACTGGCTGCCCGCGCGTGTCGAATTTGCAAAGATTCCCGCGCCACCCGGTTCGGTGGTAACGGACGATGTCGTATCGGATGCGCCGCAGTACTCCGCCTTGCAGAGCTGGATTCCCGGCGGGGGCATTCAACGGTTCGAGTGGAGCAACCTCGGTCAGCCACAGCCGTTCAATGTTGATGAGAACCGCTTTGTCCTTAAGCAATCTCCCGTCGCTACGACGAGCGTTGCTTTCGCGCCTGCGGTTCGTTCCGTCGCCGCATACTCTCCCTTGTGCCTCACCATCCGCGGTTCACGTTTGTCCTCTTCCGGACCCGTTTCCGCGCAGGCCGTTACGGCTACCGCTTGCGCGTGGGGCATCGTGCCCGTGATCAACGGCTTGAAGGCATCAGTTGGCAAGCTTGTTCCCCGAGTGACATTGACACAGCCCGGCCCGGGTGGGCTGGTTGAAGTCATCGGTCACACCGCAGCGCAAGTCGACCGGGCCGGGAACGCGACGCCAAACTTGATCGTCCATTTTGCCGATGAACGCAGCGCTGCAAATCTCGCTGTCCTGGCCGAGGCTTTGCAGCAGAGCAAGCGCGCGGATGCGCCAACCGCGATCGTTGCCGTCGTAGCGGAGAACCAGATCGCCCGATGCCGCTACACGCCGGGCATCATCTACGCGGAAGATTCGCATCAAATCTGGGAGCAAGTATTTGCCGTCAAGCACAGGAAGCGGCCCTTTACGCTCATCCTCGGGCCTACCGGACATCTTCTTTTCCAGCACGATGGCGCTCTTGACGCCGGCATCCTCGCCGCTGCACTCGGCAAATTGCTCGTTGTCCGCCCGGCAATCCAGCCGCGCTTGCTGGCTACCAGCCTCACACTCAACCAGCTTTCGCCAAACTTCCTGTTCGCGATCGCGCCCGGCCAGGACCTGACCCTGCGCAAGCTTTTCGGCCGTGCCGTCAACATGATTTTCTGGAAGAGCGACTCGAAGCCCAGCATCGATACCGTCCTTGACCTGCAGAAATCGATGGGTAAATCCTCCGGCGTCGCGCCAGCGTTGCTCGCGATCAACGATGGCGACACCGCCGATGCGATTGCGAAAGTTGCGAAGGAGCACGGCCTCACTGCCACCCTGGTCGCCGACCACCAGCGCGACATTGCGCTCGCCTACGGAATCAAGATCTGGCCGACCACCGTTTCTCTCGACGCGCGCGGTTACGTGAAAGCCATCCGTTATGGTCGAGTTTCTGCAGCCGCTGCCTCGCGCGACCCGGTATCGAAGGAGTAACTCGGCATGCTTGATACCTTCATTCTTCTCACGCCGATCCTCGTGCTCGCTATCGTCGGCCTGGTCGGTTTCGTCGGCTGCAATCCCTTCGCTGTTTTCATCGAACCGAACCCTCCGGCCCCAGTGCTCAATGGCAGCGCCGGAGACGAGAAAGCCTTCATCACCTGGGATGCTGTCGCGTTCGACTATGACAAGTTCACCCTGAAGCGCCGGATTCCGCCCGAAACATCCTTCATGACGATCGCAGACCTTCCGCGGGGAACGAGCGCGTATACCGACACGCAACTCAACAACGGAACGACCTACACCTATGTCATCGTCGGCAGCGGCCTCGAAGGCGACGATCATCATAGCGATGATTCCAGCGAATTCTCCGTCACGCCTGCGCCCATCACGTTTGTCCAGCTCGCGGAGAATATTGAAGCGCTCGGCAACAGCGCCATTACGACCGGCGCTTTCGCAAGCTTGAGCCAGGGCAGTCTGGTCATCGTTTGGATCTGGTACCAGTCCAGCACCGCGCAAGTCACCGGCGTCACGGATACCGCCAGTAACGTTTACCAGCGCGCTGTCGGACCGACCCATGGCGGCGGCGCGCTGAGCGCGTATCAGCAGGAAATCTGGTACGCCAGCAACGTCAATGGTGGCGCGGGTATTCAGGTCACCGCTGGCTTTTCCGCCGCCTTCACTGCCAAGAAGACCATCAGCGCTCACGAATACAGAGGCGTGTCGCCGGTCAACCCTGTTGGCCCCGCTGCGGCCGCCATCGGCAATTCCGCCACCCCATCGAGCGGCATCGCGACTACTTCCGC
>JBGPLJ010000125.1:0-9524 GCA_041486385.1 Steroidobacteraceae bacterium | reverse complement strand
GGACGCCGGTGAGTGTAGAGCTCAGAATTGCCAGGAGAACAGTCAAAGGCAGCACGTGGAAGACGATCTCCACGAGAAACGCGATGGCCGGATAAAACAACAGGGACTCGGGCGGCAGCACATTGATGTCGGCGGCGAATGGAACCCTCAGGTCGACCAGGATGGTGACCAGGGCCATCAGCGCCGCAATAGCGGCCGGGCGAAACATATCGGCGACGGTAGATCGTCCATGCACCACGAACCAGCCGCCAACCAGCAGCCAGCGCAAACAGCCAATCGCCAGCAGGCCAACCAGAGCGAACGCGATCAGAGGATGGATGCCGCCGATGAACCGCTGGAATAATATCGGATCAGCCGCATGCAGCACCGCCGCCATCATGAGCGCAGCAACAGACAGACTCAGAACTGCGAACAGTTGCGTGCGTTGCCCAGCATTTCTCATGGGGGTCAAAATGGCGCCGGGTTCGCAGTGCTAAGGGTTCTACTTGCCAGAGGGCATCTTGAAGGGCTTTGAGAGCTTGATCACACGATCGTACTTGGGATACCAACCCTGCGGTGCATACTCGTCACTGTGGAGATAGCAGCGCGCAGTCACTTCAGCGCTGCCATCGGTAAATGTGAGCAGCCAGCTCCGCGGCACACGGTTCTGTTGATTCTCGGGGCTGCCGTGATACCGCGTCAGGCCAGCGACATTGATAAAGGTGGTGCCCCAACGTTTTTCGATGTGTGATTTTCCGCCGTAAGTGTCGTCGGGACTCGTGTGAGTGTGCGCACCGAGCCATAGGTCGACACGCGAGGGAGTCGCTGCGAGGACACTTTCGAAGGCACCGGAATCCGCTTTGCTGTCGACCCAGTAGAGGTACGAAGCACCCTGTGGCGTACCTTGCGGATAGTAGCCGTGATACCAGGAAGTCCAGGCGCCGCTTGCGTCGCGGCGCATGCCCTCCCACTCGCCGGATGCGACCGTCGTATCCTTGAGAACATAGTGATGAGCGCTGATGATGATCGACGAGCTATTGTTCTCGACGTTCTGCTGCCACCAGCGAAACGTCTCGCCACTCACCACGCCGCCGGGATTCCCACCGAGCGTGCCGCGGCCAATTTTTCGAGACGGTTCGTTGATGTCGCTCATCATCAGGAAAAGAAGATTGCCAACCCGAAACGAGTAGCGCTCCCAGGTTCCAGTGACAGGAAATGGCCGCTTCGCCGCATCGACCTTGGAAACCTCGCTGTTCTCGCCCATCGGATCGACCCATCTTTGCCACCACCACGCCCGCGGTTCATCGAGACCGCTGCGGTCGTGGTTACCCGACAGATCGTAGATCTGTTCGCGACGATGCCGTGTGAGCACGCTGAATTGCCGGACTATTTCCTTCCCTTCCTCGTCTTTCGGCAGGCCCTGCGCGCCCGACATGTCGCCGAGATCGAGTGCAATGTCCCAGTCGAAGCCGGATGCCCCTTCGGACTGTCGGATTGCAGTGGCCAGGCTTTCCCTGCCACGCGCCAAATCGCTGCCGACGTGAGCATCGGCAAACACCCACAGTCGAAAGGTTCTCGGTGGCTCGGCGTTTGCTCGAACCGATGTCAGGAGAACGATGAAGATCGACAGGTAAAGGAGTCGCATAGATGAATCGGCCGCGACGGCGCGGCTCCGGACGTCGTTGGTTTCGCCGCCGAGAGTGCGCTACTTTTCCCTGCTTTCCAACTTGCGAACAGTGCGGGCAACCGACCGACTAGCTTCTGCGCAGCAAGTAGACGATCAGGAAGACAACAAGAAGGGTTCCGAGTAAGCCGCTGCCGATATACATGTGAGTCTCCGCGAGTCGATTTGAGACCACAGTGGAGCATGCGCGGGCCCCGGCAGTCGGCGCGCTATCGAACATAGCCGCTCAAGTCTCGGCGCACTATGCGGGCAACCGTACAGAGAGCCATGAGAGTGCGTGGCAAGCTTCGCTAACACCCAATCCTCGTTGGAGCTATCGATGAATCTGCATCTCACGATCGGTCCGCTCATGTCACTCGTCGCGGGCATCTTCATCCTCGTATTGCCGCGATTATTGAACTATATCGTCGCGATCTACCTAATCATCATCGGCTTTCTCGGGCTGTTCGGCAGTGGAGCATTTCATTGAGATAGGCCCTACACGCGATTGACAACAGCATGCACTTGACCAGGACGCGAGCAGTCGCGGTTTTCATGGCGCTGGCGCTCGCCGGGTGCGGCGGCAGCAACACGGGTTCCAGCGCTGTCGGGCCCCCGCCCCGCGGCACGTTGCTTCGGAACCCGCCTGAATTGGTCTCGCTCGTCACCGCCGCCAGCTTGTTGCTCGAGCTGAGCGCGGCAAACAATCTGCAGCTGCTCGCGCTCGGCGGAACTCCCTTGTGCGACATCGCCGTCTACCATATTCGATACGAGACGGTGGGCGGCGCAAATGAAGCAACCACCGCGTCCGGGGCGCTGATGGTGCCGATCGGAGCCGATGCGAAATGCAGCGGCGCTCGTCCGATTATCCTGTACGCGCACGGCACCGCGACCGACCGTGCCTACAATATTGCGGATGTCCAGAACCAGTCGAATGCAGAAGGACTCTTCCTGGCAACGTTCTTCGCTGCGCAGGGCTATATCGTCGTTGCTCCGAACTACGCGGGCTACGACACTTCAGCACTCGCCTATCATCCCTACCTCGTCGCTGATCAGCAGTCCAAGGACACGATTGACGCGCTCACCGCGGCGCGCAGCGCGTTGCCGGTCGCATCGGCAACGTTGACCAGAGATAGCGGCAAGCTCTTCATCACCGGCTACTCGCAGGGTGGTTACGTTGCGATGGCGACGCATCGCGCGATGCAGGCCGCCGGCATGACGGTCACGGCTTCGGCTCCGATGTCCGGGCCCTATGCTCTTGCGGCCTTCGTCGACGCCGCCTTTGAGGGTCGGGTCAACGCCAGTGGTCCGGTGTCATCGACGTTGCTGATCACGGCCTACCAGAAATCCTACGGCAATGTGTATGCCAACGCGGGTGACGTCTTTGAGCCGCAGTACGCGAACGGCATCGAGACCCTGTTGCCGAGCCTGACGCCCCGAAGCGATCTCTATGCGCAGGGAAAGCTGCCCCGCACAGCGTTATTCAGTGCAACGCCACCCGACGCGGCATCCGCTGATATCACACCGGCCACACTGCCGGCGAACCTCGCTCCCGTGTTCGCGCTCGGCTTCGGCACCGACAACCTGATTACGAACAGTTATCGTCTGAGTTATCTGACGGACGCACGGGCCAATCCGGACGGTGCCTGGCCAACGACAACCACGGGTGTGCCGGCCGCGGCTCCGGGCTCTGCCCTGCGTCAGGCCACGAAACTGAACGATCTGCGCAACTGGATTCCAGTGGCCCCGACGCTATTGTGCGGAGGCGATGAGGATCCGACAGCTTTTTGGCTCAACACGCAGCTGATGCAGGACTACTGGGCGTCGCGCGCGCCGGCGTCTGCGCGAATCAGCGTACTCGATCTCGAGTCGACTGCATCGGCCGGTGACCCGTATGGAAACCTGAAGTCGCAGTTTTCGATTGCCAAACAGCTGGTCGCCGCAGCGGCCATCGTGCAAGGGGCAACGGACGGTGGCGCGAGTGCTGTCATGGACGCCTACCACTCATCGCTTGTACCGCCATTCTGCCTCGCAGCCGTCACCTCTTTCTTCGCAGCACAATAGCGAGCCGGAGCAAGATCGTAAGGGTGATCCGGCCTGCGCTCGGTGCGTGCTTGACCGGCGCGCACCTACTCTCAATACTCGGAAATCGGGGCTCAACCCTGCCGGGTATCCGCGAACGAATCCATCATGCTGCTCAACAAGCGCGCGTTTCTGACCGTTTTAGTCTCCGTTGCTCTGGCATTGCCACTGTGTGCCATCGCGAGCCCGCCGACGATCGCCGTGAACGCAAAGCGCTTGCAAAAGCACCTCACTGCCCTCTCCAGGTTCGGCGCCAACCCCGAAGGCGGCGTCAGCCGTGTGGCCTTCAGCGACGCCGATATCGTGGGCCGGGCCTACGTTACCCATCTGATGCAGGACGCGGGGCTCACCGTGCGCATCGACACGGCCGGCAATATCATCGGACGGCGTGAAGGGAGCGATGCGAAGCTGCCGGCGATCATGATCGGCTCGCACACCGACTCCGTTCCAAGCGGCGGCAACTATGACGGCGACCTCGGCGTGTTGGGAGGCATCGAAGTCGCCCAGCGGCTGCACGAAGCGGGCATCGTCACCCGGCATGCGCTCGAAGTCGTGAACTTCACCGACGAGGAAGGCAGCATGGCCGGTAGCCTGGCGATGACAGGCAAGCTCAAGGCGGCCACCCTCGACGTCGTGAGTCATAGCGGCAAGACGATCCGCGACGGCATGCGCGCGGTTGGCGGTGATCCGGATCAACTGGCAGCCGCAGAACGTCACGCAGGAGAACTGACAGCTTACCTTGAGCTTCACATCGAACAGGGAGCAATCCTCGCGGACAACGCGATCGACATCGGGGTGGTCGAAGGCATCGTCGGCATTCGCCGCTGGGACGTCACCGTCAACGGTTTCGCCAACCATGCGGGTACCACACCGATGAACAAGCGCCGCGATGCATTGCTGAGCGCCGCTGAATTCGTCCTCGCCGTCAATCGGGTTGCGATGACGATGCCGGGCCGCCAGGTTGCAACCATCGGGCAGATTCGCGCGGAGCCCGGCGCGCCCAACGTGATTCCGGGCAAGGTCGTCATGACGCTCGAAATTCGCGACCTCGACGCCGCGAAGATGCAGCAGGTCTTTGAGGCCATCAGATCGCAAGCGCAGGATATTGCGGACGCGCGGCAAACGCCGATCGGCTTCACCGAGCTCGAACTTGGCATCCAGCCGGCGCCGACCAGCGAAAAGATGCGGGTCGTTATTGCCGATGCGGCTACATCACTCGGACTCTCGCACCAACACATGCCGAGCGGCGCCGCTCACGATGCGCAGGATATGACGCACATCGCACCGACCGGCATGATCTTCGTGCCGAGCATCGGCGGAATCAGCCACTCACCCAAGGAATACACCGCGCCCGAGGCCGTGGCGAACGGCGCGAACGTTCTGCTTCGATCCGTGCTGGCGATCGATCGCGGGGCTCTCGACTGATGGACGCCAGCCGTCATACGGTATTCCTGAGCTATGCGCGCGCGGACCAGGCGCAGGCAACGAAACTTGCCAGCGCTCTGGAAAAGGCCGGCCTCAGAGTGTGGTGGGACGCGCTGATCGAGGGCGGCGAGGAGTTCGCCAAGACTATTGAAGCCGCCCTCAATAGCTGCGATGCGGTGATCGTGGCGTGGTCGAAGACATCGGTTGTGTCGGATTGGGTGCGCGACGAAGCGGCCAAAGGTCGCGATCGACGCAAACTCGTGCCGGTATCGCTCGACGGTACCGAGCCGCCGCTCGGATTCGGCCAGTATCATTCCATTGATCTCTCCCGCTGGCGCGGCAATGCCGATGGTGCCGAGATTGCCAGCGTCATTCGCGGCATCGCCGCGGTGACCGGCAGCGAAGCACCGCCGTCGCCGCGCACAGCCCAGGCCCGCTCAGGGTCGCTCCTCATGACACGCCGAGGTCTGCTGGCTGCAACGGCGGGCACAGCGGTCGCTGGCGTTGCGGGTCTTGTCGCCTGGCGGCGCGGCCTGTTCGGCAGCGGTGTCAAAGCCTCGGGCAACAGCGTCGCAGTCCTGCCCTTCGAGAATTTGAGCGGCGATCCGAACCAGGCCTATTTCTCCGATGGCCTGTCCGCAGAAGTGCGGGCCACGCTCGCGCGCAATATTCTGCTCCTGGTCATGGCCGAGACCTCGTCCGGAAAATTCCGCGATCGCAAGGATGATGCCCAAACGATCGCGGCGAAGCTCGGCGTTGCCTTCCTGCTCGATGGCAGCGTGCGGCGGTCCGGTGAGATCGTGCGAGTTGCGGCCGATCTCATCGATGGGCAGACGGGATTCAGCCGCTGGACGCGGACATTCGATCGCAGCATGAGCGATATCTTCGCCGTGCAGAGCGAGATCGCCGATGCCGTCGCGAGTGCGCTCGCCGCTCAGGTCGCGGCCAATGCCATCGCTGCAACAGGCGACGCTCAGGAATTGGCGGCGTCGGGCGGAACGACGAATGTCGCCGCTTACGATGACTACCTGCGCGGCCGTGCCTCGTATGACTTGAGTTCCGATGAGGCCTCCGAGCGTGCGGCTCTCGCGCTGTTCGACGCGGCGATCGCGGCGGATCCCAGTTATGCCGCTGCGCACGCGGCGCGCTCACGCTCCCTCACGGCGATTGCGAATCAATATGGCGAGGTCGGCCAGCTGGGTGCGCTCTATGATGCCGCGATCGCGTCGGCGCAGCATGCGATTGCTCTCGCGCCCAAATTCGCCGATGCCTATTCGACGCTCGGCTTCGTGCTGTTTCAAGGCCGCCTTGATGCGCGCGCCGCGCGCGAACCCTTCCAGCGTTCGCGTCAACTGGGCGCTGGCGATGCCAACGTGCTGGCGCGCTTCTCACTCTACAGCGCGCGGATCGGCCGTAGCAGCGACGCGCGCGATGCGATGCGGCGCGCATTGGTCCTCGATCCGCTGAATCCGCTCATCCATCGCGCGGCCGGTGCGATTGAGTACGCCGCCCGAAATTATTCCGGTTCGATTCCGCCGTTGCGCGAGGCGCTTGCGATGAATCCGAAGATGTCGCGCGCGCATGCGGCGATCGGCGATGCGCTGCTGATGCTCGGCCAGTTCAAGGAAGCGCGCGAGGCGTATGCGGCGGAACCCGCGGAGGACTTTAGCCTCACGGGCAAAGCGATCGTCGAGCAGAAACTCGGTAACGCAGCGGCCGCGAAGGATGCGCAGGCGAAGATGGTGGCCGATCTTGGGGACCGGGTCCTCTACCAGCAGGCCCAGATCCTCGCGCAATGGGGCGAGCGGACCGCCGCCCTTGCCAAACTCGAACGGGCGCGCATCGTAGGCGATTCCGGTCTAATCTATGCGCGCAACGATCCGCTGCTTGACGCGCTCCGCGACGAACCGCGATTCGTCCGGTTGCTCGCCGGCATCGGCTTCGACTAACAAGAAATCATCACGAAAAATTATTGGATAACCAAGGGGATTTGGCCATGAAACATGTGAAGACAGCGATCGCTGTGCTTTTTGCATCGCTGCTGATGGCGGCGTGCGGACAGAAGGAAACCACTGCAGCGCCGGAAGCCGCCGCGCCAGCTGCAGCTGCTCCAGCAGCCACAGCTCCGGCGGCGCCGGCCAACTCGGAGGACGCGTCACAGACAAGCGGCGACAAGGTGAGCCCGACAACGCAGGCGCCAACGACGCCGCCTTCGGGCTGATCGCGGCTGCGGCCAAGAGAGACGCGCATCTTGTGCGTCTCTCCTGGCGCATCTTTCCTGGTTCGCCTGGATCCTCCTCAGGGAAGTGAGTTCTTCTTCGGGTCGAGTTTCATCGCCTGGTGTATCCAGTCGAGATAGCTCTCGACGCGCGTATATACGCCCGGCTGACCATCGCCTGTGCAGCGCTTCTTGCCCCAACTGATGATGCCGACGAGCGTCGCCACTCCGTTGGTGAAAATGATCGGCCCGCCACTGTCACCCTGACAGGTCGAACGTTGCGGATTCGCTGCGCAGAAGACTTTGCCCGGGATTTTCTCCGCGCCGTAGCCGGGCAGGTTCGTGCATTGGGTCTGATCCATCACTTTGAGATCGACTTTGAGCAGCACGGCGTTCGGCGCATTGCCTTCAACCGGCAGGGTCTTGCCCCATCCGGACCCAGTCACTTCAGTTCCGCCCGGCGGTGGCGCCCCCTGATACAGCGGAATCTCCCGGATCTGGCTGGGATCGCGGTGCCGCGGCGGACCGTCCTCCACGATGTGAACGAGCGCAATGTCATTCGCATACATGTTTGGATGTGCGGGCAACTGCGCGGTGTCGTAGTCCGCGTGCCGCACGATGCGGTCGATCTTGAAGGTCATCCCGTTGTCCTTGGAGATGTCCTCCGCGCCGAGGCGAATCCGGTAGCCCACGTTGACCATGTCCTGATCAATGCAATGCGCGGCGGTCAGCACCCAGTCGTGGGCGATGAGCGTGCCGCCACAATAGTGCTGGAGTTGCCAGAGCGCTTTGCCCGCTCGGGATTTTTCGGGAAATCTGTCGGCTGTGAACGGGCCGTAGATTTCAGCCTGCCAGGGCGCGCCTTTGTCGGGAATGGGCCGGCCGCCCGCTGACCTCAGGAAATCCTCCTGCCCCGGCTTTTTGGGCGGCGCCTTATGCGCGTGCGGACGCACGGTCGGCATGTCCTCGGGTTCTCTGACGCCCGGATGCGGAGCCTCCTCGACGTCTTCCTGATTGTCACCGTCGTCCGCGTAGTCGACTACGTCCCAACTCGCGCGAGTCGGATCAAGAGTCGTGTCGGTCGGGATGGCATCGTCCGCGTAATCGCTTGCCTGTTCGATGTCGGCGTCGCCGGCGTCGTCATCGTTGGCTGCGTCGGCAGCTTTGGCCGGCTCGGCCGCTTCGACTGGTTCGGCTGGCTCGGCCGCCTCGTTGGTCGCACTTTCAGTCTCCGGTTCATCGCTTGCCTGGGTCGTGGCGTCGGCGTCTGGCTCGGGCTCCTGCGCATACGCGGCGGCGGCGGCGCCCGCGCTCAATGTCGCGCCGATCAGCACGAGAAACAGCGGACTCAAAACGAAATTTCTTGGTGTTGTCGACATCGGCCCCTCCCGCGTCCAGGCTGCAGGTTGGCCCGGTTGTTCCCGGCGAGTCAAGATCGTCGCAAGGATTCCGTCAGGCCGCTATGCAGTGACAGCAGGCGAGCCCTGGCGATACCGCACCGCGGCCAGCAAGCGGTCCATTTCTTTTTTAACTACGGCGTAGCACTCGCAGGCGTGGGCCTCCAATCCTGGCCGCTTCAGCACTGTAATGTGGCCGCGGCGGTAGCGAATGATGCCGGAGCGCTGCAATGCGCCAGCTGCCTCGGTAATGCCTTCACGGCGCACGCCGAGTGCTCCGGCGACCAATTCCTGCGTCATGATCAACTCATTCGAAGGCAGTCGATCGAGGATCAACAAGAGCCATCGGCAAAGTTGCTGCTGTATCGAATGGTGACGATTGCAGGCCGCCGTCTGAGCCATCTGCGTGCCGAGCGCCTGCGTATAGCGCAGCAACAGGCGCTGCATCACTCCGGCACGACTGAATTCCTCCTTCAGCAGCTTCTCCGGTAGCCGGTAAGCTTGGCCTGCGGTCATCACGATGGCGGTACTCGACGTGGTGTCGCCGCCCATGAACAGAGAAATGCCGACTACCCCTTCGTTGCCTACGCTCGCGCTTTCGGCCGATGAACCGGATTCAAGGATATAAAGGAGTGACACGATGGCGGTCGTCGGGAAATAGGCGTGCTGCAACTGGCCACCGGGTTCGTAGAGGGTTTCACCGAGCCTGAGGTCTACGAGTTCCAGATGGGGGAGCATGCGCTCGAATTCCGCCGTTGGC